>NZ_QUGE01000003.1:0-173073 GCF_003478825.1 Peptoclostridium sp. AF21-18 | reverse complement strand
ACACAAGTTTTCCACAGTTTTAAATTATTATAATTTCCTTAAGAATAAAAAAAAGACCGTCTTGCTTATGCAAAACAGTCTGTATTTACGGTAGTATAATGTTAATTAAGCTAATTTAGCTTTAGCAACTTCTACAAGTTTAGCGAATCCAGCTGGATCAGCTATAGCCATTTCAGATAACATTTTTCTGTTAACTTCAACACCTGCTAATTTTAAACCGTTCATTAATCTTGAGTAAGATATTCCGTTCATTCTAGCAGCTGCATTTATTCTCTGTATCCAAAGTTTTCTGTAATCTCTTTTCTTTAATTTTCTACCTATGTATGCATTTCTTAATGCTTTCATAACGAATGCATTAGCTGGTCTAAATAATTTGCTTCTAGATCCTCTGAATCCTTTTGCAAGTTTTAAAACTTTTTTATGTTTTTTACGGGCATTCATACCTTTTTTTACTCTTGCCATTATTCTTATCCTCCATTATTTATTATTTAAAATCTTCTTATATTTTCCGTTTCTTTTATTACGATTCTTATTTGTATGGTAATAACTGAGCTATTCTTCTAGCATCACCTTCAGAAACTAAAGTTGACTGTCTTAAGTTCATTTTAGTTTTTGCAGATTTTTTAGTTAATATATGGCTTTTGTAAGCTTTAGCTCTTTTTAATTTTCCATTTCCTGTTCTTTTTAATCTTTTTGCTGCACCTCTATGAGTTTTCATTTTTGGCATGACAAAGTTCCTCCTCTCGAATATTTATCTATTTTTTTGGATCTATTATTACAACCATGTTGTTCCCTTCAAATGTAGGGGCTTTCGCTGGTTCTCCAAACTCTTTCACTGCTTCTATGAATTTAAGCATTACATCTTTACCAAGGTCTTTGTGACCTAATTCTCTACCTCTAAATCTAAGTTCTACTTTAACCTTATCTCCTTTTGATAAGAATTTCATAGCCTGTTTAGCTTTAGTATTAAGGTCGTTCTGTTCTATACCTGGTCTTAATCTTACTTCTTTAACATTAACAGTTTTCTGTTTTTTCTTTGCTTCTTTTTCTTTTCTTGCCTGTTCGTATCTGTACTTTCCATAGTCCATTATTTTACAAACAGGTGGTTTAGCGTTTGGTGATATTAGAACTAAGTCTAAATTCTTATTGTTTGCTAATCCCTGAGCTTCTTTTGTAGGCATAACTCCAAGCTGTTCTCCGTTTGCAGAGATAACTCTTACTTCCTTTTCTTTTATCTGTTCGTTTATTGCGACTTCCTTACTAATGGTAGTCCACCTCCATCATTATATTAAAAAAGGCGAATGATAAATTATCATCCGCCATATAAGTTCTCATTACTAATAAAGCTTTTACCTAAAGCTTCTCTAACTCATATTAACACTTACTAACTCTCGTCGTAAGGTGAGAAACGGATTTCTACTTGCTGTCTTTTAACTTACTTGTTTATTATATTACTTATTGTAACTTAATGCAAGTCTTTTTTTGAAAAAGTTTAAATTTATTTTTTATTACCGTGTTATTATTTCTATTCCGTCTTCAGTTACTAGTATCTGATGTTCCCACTGAGCTGATAGAGAATCATCTGCTGTGTATACTGTCCATTCATTTACATCGTCAACATATACATCGTATTCACCTTCATTTATCATTGGCTCTATTGTAAATATCATTCCCGGAACTAATACCATTCCCTGACCTTTTTTACCAACATGTGCTACAAATGGATCTTCGTGGAATTCTAATCCTATTCCATGTCCACCAAAAGCTCTTACTACTGAGTATCCATTTTTTTCAGCTAATTCCTGTACTGCAGCACCTATATCTCCAAGATGTCCCCAAGGTTTAACTGCTTTTATTCCTGCTTCTAAACATTCTTTAGCTACATCAGTTATTTTATCAGCAGCTTCACTAACTTTTCCTATTTTGAACATTCTTGATGCATCTGAGAAATATCCATCTTTTATAGTAGATACGTCTACATTGACAATATCTCCTTCTTTTAAGATTATATTTTCATCTGGTATACCATGGCATACTTCGCTATTTATAGAAGTACAAACACTCTTAGGGAATCCACCGTATCCAAGAGGGGCTGGAGTTGCACCATGAGCTATTGTATAATCGTAAACTATTTTATCTATATCAGCTGTACTCATTCCAGCTTTTATATGTTTTGCAACTTCATCAAGTACTCCTGTATTTATTTTTCCACTTTCTTTTATTGCTTCTATCTGTTCTTTATTTTTTATTAAAGATTTTGGTGGCATTATGTGTCCTTTTGCCGCCATTTCATTGTATTTTTCATCAAAGTCCATATGGCATTTTTTATATTTTAATCCGCTTCCACACCAGCATTTATCATTTCTATTAGTAGTCATTTGTTATCCTTCCTTCCAATTATTTTTAATTATTTTAAATCTACATTTATATTTTAACACTTATTTTTAATATGTGAAGGTTTATTTATTTTTACAAAAGAATTTTATCATTCATTTCTAATTGACAATTACAAATAATTTCACTTATAATATTAGAAGATATTTATATGATAATTTTTAGCAATAAGGGAGTAGTTGGCAATCTTTTAAGATTGTAATTTAGTCAACATACTGGCAGTTTGACTGTCTGGCTTTATTTTGAATGACGAGACTTATCTGCAGCTTAGGCTGTAGATAGGTCTTTTTTTATTCCCATTTTAAATTAAACTGTTCTGAGTTGCTGATTTTATAAATTTTTAAGGAGGAAATTATGAGTTTATTTGAATTATTTATAACTGCTGTAGCACTTTCAATGGATGCTTTTGCAGTTGCAATTTGTAAGGGACTTACACTTAGAGAAAGGGATGTAAAAAAATCACTTTTAACTGGTACATACTTTGGTGGTTTTCAGGCACTCATGCCTGTAATGGGTTATATTCTAGCTAGTAGCTTTAAAGAAAGAATTATGTCTATAGATCACTGGGTTGCATTTGTTCTTCTTGCACTTATAGGCGCAAATATGATTAAAGAATCTAGAGAGGAAAGTTGCGATATAGAAAGTTCTTCTTTTGATTTTAAAACTATGGTTGTTTTAGCTATAGCCACTAGCATAGATGCAATGGCTGTTGGTATCACATTTGCATTCTTAGGAGTAAACATAGTCTATGCTGCTATATTAATAGGTATAACTACATTTATAATATCTGCATTTGGGATAAGAATAGGTACTTTATTTGGGATAAGATTCAAATCTAAAGCTGAATTTGCCGGTGGTATAGTACTTATACTACTAGGAACAAAAATATTACTAGAACATCTCGGACTATTTTAATTTTTATAATAAAAAATGGGCTATTGATTCATTTCAACAGCCCGTTTTTACATTTTTTTATATTTTCTATTTTAAAGACATATCTTTTTCTATAACTGCACTAACTGCTTTTTCAACTGTGCTCATGAAATTATTGTCCTGAAGCTGACAAACACCTTCTATTGTTGTTCCACCAGGAGAACAAACCTCGTCCATTAATCCAAATGGATGTTTATCAGACTCCATAACCATCTTAGCTGATCCAAAAACTGAGCTTGCTGCTATATCTAATGCCACATCTTTTGGAAGCCCCCATTTAACACCAGCTCTTGCTAAAGCATCTATATATATGTAAGTAAACGCTGGAGATGCACATCCAACTGCAGTAAATACAGCAAATTGATGTTCTTCTATCTCAACTATACTTCCAACTTCACCAAACATTGTCTTAACAACTTCTTTTTCTTCATCAGTAACATTAGCACTACAAGTAAAACAACTAGTAGACATTAAAGCCTGTGCATTTACATTTGGCATAACTCTAACTATATGCACATCTTCACCTAAATTTTCCTGTAAATAACTTATTTCCTTACCTGCTGCTATTGATATAACTAACTGCCCCTCTCTTAAAAGCTCTTTAACCTCTGGCATAACATCTGGTAGCACCTGTGGCTTAACAGATAAAACCACAACATCAGAATTTTCCATAAGCTCCTTAACAGAATAACAAGTAGTTAAACCGTACTGCTCAGATAACTTCTCTACCTTAGATGCTGTTCTATTATATCCTAGAACATCAGCATTATCAAAAGACTTACCTAAACACATCCCCTTCATAATAGCTGCTGCCATATTACCTACACCTAAAAATCCAAACTTCATACAATTACCTCCTCAAATAAAAAATTAAATTAAACCATTAATTAGTAATAATTATATCATAAATACTTATATCAATATAATCTCACTTTTTCAATTATAAAATATTATCCTCACTTCCTTAAGATAAATAGTATGCTGTTATCAAGGATTGTTTAGTAGACCTTTTCTTTTAAGACTTAAACACAAGTAGCTCGCACCGACAATTCTGCAAGCGCCCCAAAACCTTGAAATGTGTTAAACAAATGGTTGGGGCGCTGAAGCCTGGAGAGCGAATACTTGTGTTAAGTCAAAGAAAGGGCTGCTACAATCCTTGTAACAGCCCCATACTATATTTATTCCATTACTATATTTTCTCTTGATGCAACTTTAGCCTGTACTTCTTCTATGAATTTAGCTAATTCAACATTACCTAATTCACCTTCATCTCTAGATCTTACAGATATATTGTTTTCAGCTTCTTCTTTTTCACCTACTATTACCATGTAAGGAACTTTTTCAAGCTGAGCTTCTCTTATCTTGAATCCAACTTTTTCAACTCTACCGTCAACTTCAACTCTTAATCCATTATCGAATAATTCTTTTCTAACTTTTTCAGCGTAATCAGCGTATTTGTCAGATATAGGTATTATTTTAACCTGAGTTGGAGCTAACCAAACTGGGAATTTACCAGCATATTGTTCTATAAGTATTCCTATGAATCTTTCTATACTTCCGAATGCAACCCTGTGTATCATAACTGGTCTATGTTTTTCTCCATCCTGTCCTATGTAAGTAGCATCGAACTGTCTTGGAAGCTGCATATCTAGCTGTATAGTACCACACTGCCAAGTTCTTCCTATGCAGTCAGTTAAGTGGAAGTCTATCTTAGGTCCGTAGAATGCTCCATCTCCTTCATTTACAACGAATGGAAGATTTAATTCTTCAAGAGCTCCTCTTAAACCATTTTCTGCTGCTTCCCATTCTTCATCAGATCCCATAGAATCTTCTGGTCTAGTAGATAATTCTAAGTGATATTCAAATCCAAATGTTTTATATATACCATCTATTAAAGATATTACACCTTTTATTTCATCTCTTATCTGTTCTGGTAACATGAATATATGAGCGTCGTCCTGAGTAAATGCTCTAACTCTCATTAATCCGTGAAGTGCTCCAGATAATTCGTGTCTATGAACTCTACCAAGTTCAGCAACTCTCATTGGGAAATCTCTGTAAGAGTGCATTTCGCTCTTATAGTATAACATTCCTCCTGGACAGTTCATTGGTTTTATAGCGTAATCTTCTTCATCTATTTTTACAGTATACATATTTTCTTTGTAGTGATACCAATGTCCTGAAGTTTCCCATAATTTTCTATTTAATATTATTGGAGTTTCTATTTCAACGTATTCAGCTGCTCTATGTACTTCTCTCCAGTATTCTAATAAAGCATTTTTAAGAGCCATACCTTTTGGTAACATTAGAGGGAATCCTGGTCCTTCTTCAGGTATCATGAATAATCCTAATTCTTTACCTAATTTTCTGTGGTCTCTTTTCTTAGCTTCTTCTAACATGTGTAAATGTTCTTCTAAGTCTTTGTTCTTTTCGAAAGATACACCGTATATTCTCTGAAGCATTTTTCTATTTTCGTCTCCACGCCAGTAAGCACCAGCTACACTTGTAAGCTTAACTGCTTTTACTTTCTTAGTAGAAAGAAGGTGTGGTCCTGCACATAAATCTGTGAAATCACCCTGTTTGTAGAATGATATTACTGCATCTTCTGGTAAATCTTCTATTAATTCTACTTTGTAGTCTTCACCTTTTTCCTGCATTAATTTTATAGCTTCTTCTCTAGAAAGTTCAAATCTTTCTATTTTTAAATCTTCTTTAGCTATTTTTTTCATTTCTTTTTCTAAAGCTTCAAGATCTTCTGGAACTAAACTATGTTCTAAATCTATATCATAATAGAATCCATTGTCTATAGCAGGTCCTATAGCTAATTTAGCATCTGGATATAATCTTTTTATAGCCTGAGCTAGTATATGAGATGAAGTATGTCTAAATACTTCTCTACCTTCTTTATCTTCAAATTTTAGAAGATTAACTGAACAGTCTTTGTCTAATACTGCATCTAATCCAACTACTTCCCCATCTACTTCAGCTGCAACTATGCTTCTTGCTAAACCTTCACTTATTGACTTAGCAACATCTAAAACTGATACACCTGATTCAAATTCTCTTACATCGTTTTTTAAAGATACTTTTATCATTATTGTGTCCTCCCCTTTTTTATATTAATTGATTATAATTTACATATTAATTTTATATTTTGCTTTTCATGAAAATAAAAAAACTCGTCCCATAAAATTGGGACGAGTATGCTCGCGGTTCCACCCAAGTTGGTATTTATCAAAATAAACACCCTCTTGAAGATTATAAGGTAATCACCCGGATACTTTCACTTTCGCTACTAAATCCTGCTCCAAGCTAGTTTTCAGATAACTCATTTCTATCGGGCTCTCAGCCGGTGACCCAATCTCTCTGTAAGACGATCTTTATCCTACTCTGTCTTTTCATCGCTAATATAAAACTCTGATTTCATTCTACCACATCATTTTGCATATTACAATACAAAGCTTTTAATTTTCTGAAATATTATATAACTAATGTTATTAAGCCCTGAATTATACCAATTAAAAATCCTAGGAGTAACCCTAAAACCTCTATATGCTTTAATTCTTTCTTAGCTATTCTAACAGTCATTTCTTCTAGATACTCTATATCAAACTCATTTATTCTATCTTCTATAATTTTTTCTATATCTACTCTATTCTTAGCTTTTTCTATAAAGCTACTACTTAAATCATCTATAGCATTTCCAACTTCTTTTTCTACTATATCTGATATATATCCGTTTATTTTATTAACTAAAGATGAAGGTAGGAATATTGCTTTTTCAGCTATTATATTAGATACTTTTGAATTTATATATCCCGCTATTTCTGCTTTATCTTCATCTTTTATTATTCCATTGAATATGTCTTCTTCACTAAGTAACTCTCTTTTTACTGTCTCAGCTACATTTTTTGCTATTTCAGCTCTTCTCTTAGGTATTAACCCCATTATTTCTATGTTAGTAAGTGGTATTTTTATAGGTTCATACGGTTTAAATAGCATTTTTATAGCAACAACATTCGTAATATATCCTATAAGCCCCCCAATTATCGCCATAAATAATATTCTTAAAAATATATTCATAACAAACATCCTTTCCCTTTTAATATTTTTTAATCAATCTAATTAATTTCGTTTTAATTTTTATATATGCATAATCTAGACTTATCTATTTCTATGCTACATCAGAATATTATTATATACCTATCTATTTAATTTATTCAACACCTTAATCATTTCAATCTATAATTTCACTTTAAATTCACTATTCGATTACAATTGGTATTATAGATCCTAAATCTATAAGTTTCTCCTTAGAAAGAGATACATATCTTTTTCCATATTTATTTAAAAACTCTTTAATCTTTTCAAAATCCGGATGATTTTCTACATTCCCTAAAAATCCAACTTCTGAATCTGATAATATCCCTGTACAACCTCCAATAAATCCAAAATTCATATCAAACAAATCTATATTTCCTTGTTCTATAAGTAGATAATCTATATCAGCTCCACTTTTTTCTATACTATCTACTATACCTTTATCAGCAGTTATTATTGATTTATCATCAACAACGCATATAGAACATTTAGAATATCCTTGTTTTATACTTATTCTCTCAAACCCATTTTCATCTAAATATTTTAATACTTCTTTATCTGTATATTCAAAATTATGGAGTGCGTACTTTCCAACTACACATACATTATATGCAATATCCTCGGGATATTTTCTTTTAAGACACTTACCTCCCTTTATGACTTCTATCCCTAAACCATCCAAAAGTTCAATATACTCTTCATATAAATTAGGTGCTACTATTATTTTTCCATTTCCACAATTAAAAAATTGAATATCTGGATGATAGGATATAGCATCATATACATCTTTGCATTTTGTAGTTTTTATAACTCTAATATCTCTATCTAAAAGACTTTTTTCTAGTTCATCTTCAATCCTTCCATCAACTATACAAGTCTTTAATTTTCCCTCAAAACAAAACGGACTTTCTGCAAATTTCATAATATCTCACCTCAAAATAAAAGGCAGTACGAAATTCATACTGCCTTACTTTTAATATAATTTAATTCTATTTTTATTAAGAAAAATTTATCTTTCTAATGCTTTTAGATATTTTTCCATTTCTTCATCATCGTATACGTTAAATATAACTTTTATATCTTTTTCTGGATTTTCTTTTAACCAAATTCTAACTCTATCTACTGCAAGCTGTGCAGCTTCTTTTTTTGGATATCCTGAAGATCCTGTAGATATACCACAGAATACTATAGTTTTTATACCGTCTATATCTTTTACAGTATTTAGAACTGATTTATAGCAGTGAAGTAGCTGCTTTTCATGCTCTTTACTAGGATTTCCACCTAAAACAACTGGTCCTACAGTATGAACAACATATTTTGAAGGTAGGCAGTATGCTCTAGTTATTTTAGCATCTCCTGCGTATTCAATATGTCCCTGTTTTTCAATTATTGTATTGCAGTCTTCTCTAAGTCTTGGTCCTGCCACTGCATGAATTTTACTATCTACTCCTTTGTGGAATGGCTGTTTATTTCCTAATAATGAGCTGTTTGCATCATTTACAATAGCATCAGCTTTTATTTTTGTTATATCGCCTTTCCAAACAGCGATTCTATCTTCTTTTTCTTCTATTGAATTTGCATCAACTGCATTTTCTATATCATTTTCCATTAGAAGAATATTTTCAAGCATTGATAATATTTCCGGAGTAATTTTTTTAACCGGATAAGCTGCTAATAATGCTTTTAATTTTTCTATAGGTTCTAATTCAACTTTTGAGCTATACACTTTTGCTGGAACATCAGATGAAAAATAAGTAATTAATGTTTTTATATTCTTATTTTTCTGCTCCTCTGTTAGTGGCTTAACTGTTTTATCTAATTCTTCAAACAGTTTTATATCCTCAGCATATTCTTTCCATTTCATAACTCATCACTCCAATCTGCTTTAAGTCAGTTTTAGTTTTATATTTAACTTAATTGTAACACATATTGGTCAAACTTAAAATTTTATTTGTAAACGTTATACTATTTTGTTTTTATTATCATTTCTTCCATTCTTTTAGCAAGTCCATCCCAAGTTTTTTCTGACATATCTATAAATCTTTTATGATTTGTAGTATCTAGATTTTCTTTTATCATCTGATCTAAAGCTTTAGATAATCTATCTTCAAATGGCGCTATAGCTTCATCTGCTGGTACACCAACAGATTTCATTTCTGGAAGTTCAACATATTTTATTTTTCCAGATGTATTTATTTTTTCTCCAATCCACTCTTTTACGCCAGGTATATCAGTAACTACAACATCTGTACCACATGCCATAGCCTCTAGTACAACAACAGGTAGACCCTCATAGAATGAAGGTAATACAAATATATCTGCTTTGTTGAATTCCTCACTTAAATCATCCTGATTTAATTTTCCTAAAAATTTTATATCAAATCTACTTTCTTTAGCTTTTTCTACAATTTCGTCATAAGATTCTTTATCGCTTCCAGTACCTGCAAGTCTAATTTTGATGAAATCATCTTTGTAATCTAGTCTATCTAAACAATCTATAAACGGTATAAGTCCTTTTGATTTACATATTTTTCCGGCAAATACTAGTTCTATATAACCTCTTTCAACGTTGTAATTTTTATTTTTAAATATATTGTCGTTAAATCCACTTCCAATTACTTTAACCTTATCTTCTCCAACATTAAAAGTAGACATTATATCTCTTCTCTGTTCTTCATGAAGTGCAAATAACATATCTAAATTTCTTATATTTTCTTTTATATAATCCCTTTCTAATGGGATAGTTTTTAACTGTCTTAGACAAGTTCCATGACATACTGCAGCAATTTTTATATCTTTTTCTTTTACCACTTCTCTTACAAATGCAGTAAGTAAATATAAATGATGACATATTATTATATCTGGATTAAATTCCTCTAATGCCTTATTTATCTGCTTTTCAAATGCTCTTTTTAATTTTTCAACCATTTCAGCATCCATATCTCTATATCTAGTACTCTTGTAAGGCATAGAGTCGCTCATACCAACGACATTAAAATCTAACTCCTCTGTATTATATACAACTGGATAAAATTTTGTCGCTCCAAAATGTTCTTCTAATTCTTTTATGCTGTCATCTACATCAATTCCAGCTATAACAGATTGCTCATATCCTAATTTTTCAAACCCCTTTATCATTCCACACATATATATTCCGCTTCCTGTACTGTTAGGTTTTTGGGTAGTTATGTGTAATATTCTCATTTCTAATCCTTTCCTTCTCTATATAATTACTTTTCTTTTTTATTATAAAGCTCTACATATACAGCTGTTGAGTCGTCCATAACCTTAAATCTTGGCATTTTTATTGCCTTGTAGTCGTCTTCCTCAAATTCTCTCACCTGATTAAAAATATACTCTATTCCCATTTTTTCAGCTATATATATTAATTCATCCTCTTTTAAAATACCATATCTATCAGATGCACATGTAAATCCATCACTAGCAAGCATTATTTTCATCTCTTCTTCTACCTGAATATATCCATGTATAGAATTTTCTATTGCTTCCTCACTAAAATCTAAAATCCAATATCCATCTTTAGTATTTTTCTTCATTCTATTATCTATTATGGTATTCATAACCCTCGCTTTTATTTCATTAAATGAAAGCTTTTCTAAGTTAGGTATTCTAATCATTTCATCGTATACTTTATCATCAAGATGACATATGCTTCTATCTTTTATAATTTTTCTTTCTCCATCATTATAGAAGAAAGAGCAATCTCCTAAAAGAAAATACTCTATCATATCATCTCTAAATTTTACTATAGCTATAGAGCTAGATGGTAAATCTAATTTTTTTACATCTTTTCCCTCTACAAGCTCCTTATACTCTTCCTTTATACTTCTTATTCCATCTAACATAATTTCTTTTAATGAATCACTTCTGTATATATTTTCATGTAAAAAGTTATTCCACCACTGAGAGTACCATCTTGCATCACTCTCATCAGATACTATATTCTTACCATTAAGTCCAGTTGCTCCGTCAAGTACCCATACTCCAAAAGGTGTTATACCAGCTGCATCTTCATTATAAGGTGCTGTTCCTTGATTACATAAAAGGCTACAGTTTTTTATTTTTAGCCTCATAGACAATCCTCCTTTTTGGATTTATATATTTAAATTATTTCTTTTATCAATATGTTAAATTATATTTTCTATACAAATCAGTATAACACTATATTTTTTATGATAGTATTTATTTTTTCTATTATAATTTTCTTCTTATTAGTTTTTTTCTATATAAAGCTTTACTTTTCTATTCTACTACAATAGAGATATATTTTGTAAAATTTTTATCCAAAATTGCAATAAAAAAGAGCCTAATTAGACTCTTTTTTTATATTTCGTATTAAAATTTTTCAAAATGAACTTTTTCCCAAACCACATCTGAATCATTGTATGCATCTTTTTCTTCATTTGAATATCCAAGACCTAGTATACATTGAACTTTGTAGTTTTCTGGTATTCCCATAACATTCTTTATATAATCTTCAGCTGTCTGATTTTCATCGTGTGCTCTTTCTCTAACCTGAACCCAACAAGTAGCAAGACCTAAGCTATGAGCTTCAAGCTGCATATAAGATGCTGCTATCGAGCAGTCTTCAGTCCAAACATCAGTTAGTTCTGGATCTGCTACTATAACAATTGCTGCTGGAGCATCCTTTAAGAAAAATCCTCCACCCTTTGTTCTACAATTAGATAATAATTCTAATTTTTTTGAATCTGTAGTAACTACAAATTCCCAAGGTTTTTTAGATCTTCCTGATGGAGCTAAAAGCCCAGCCTTTAAAACTTTTTTAAGCTTATCCTCTGGAACTGGAAGATCAGAATATTTTCTACAACTTCTTCTAGTTTTTACAAAATCTATCACAAAAATACCCCCTTCATTTTTGAAATAATTAATTCCTTTAATTACATTATACTGTAATTGAAATTTTTTCATATATATTTATAAAAAATAACTTTAATTAAAAAAATAACAATTATTTTTTACTCTGGAGTTCCCACTTTTTGTATAGCTATACTCAATATTGTTGTAATTATAATTACTAATACACCATAGGCCATAGCAAGCCCTATCTTGTATTCAAAGACTCCACTTACCATTGCTATAGATACTGGTCTATTATTTATATTATATAAATAAGCAGAACTTGTATATTCACCTACACATCTTACAAATCCTAAAACAGCCCCAGATATTATACCTGGTTTTATTATAGGTACAGTTATCTTTCTTATCGTATACCAAAATCCTGCACCTAAACTCTTTGATGCTTCTTCATATGTAGGGTTTAAATTATACATAGATATATTTGTACTTCTAAGTACTAATGGTAAAATTCCTACAAAATACGCTAATGGAAGTATTATATAGCTTCCAACTAGATGCTGATTAAAAGCAAATATATTAGGTTTGTTAAATGCATTTATTAAGTTTACTGCTATTGCACTGGCAGGTATTGCAAGTGGTAGCATTGCAAGAATTTCGATTATTACTTTTAACTTATTTTTTGTTCTAACTATTATATAAGAACATGGTATAGATACAAATGCCCCCATTAAAGCTGCTATCATAGACATATTTATACTGTTTATAAATGGCTTCATAGCTCTTTTCTTTGTAAATATATCTATATAGTTTTCCATTGAAAAATCTTTAGGGAATATATCTACTAACCAACTTCCTGGTGTAACAAATGATAGTATAAATATTGTTATTACAGGTAGCATTATAAATATAATAGTAACTGCACTTATTATTATAAATACTGCCTTTAAAAATTTATTTTCTATTTCAACTTCCTGCATAGGACGTCCCTTTATAATTCCTTCTATTGCGCTTTTCTTTTCATAATATCTAGAAACTAAAAGGAATACTATAGCCATAAACGTAAGTATTACAACTTGTACAGATGCTATGTCCATATGGTTATTTGATTTTGCAAATAACATCTGAGTAGTTATTACCTTGTAGCTATCTCCAATAAGACTTGGAGCTGAGAACGATCCTATTGAAGATATAAATGTAACTAATGCAGATGCAATAAGTGCTGGTTTTATAAATGGTATTATTATTGTTTTAAATATTTCCCATTTTCCTGCACCTAAGTTTTTTGCTGCTTCAATTGATGAATAATCCATCTGTTTTATTGCTACAGATACATTCATGAAGAAATAAACATACTGTGTATATGCATGCACAAATAATATTCCCCAGAATCCTGTAAACGCATATGGTTCATCAGCTAATTTGAAAATTATTTCTAGTGATTCCGTTATTATTCCACTTTCTCCATAAAGCTGTATAAAAGCAAGTACTATTATTACCCCAGGTACCATTATTGGAGTTAAAAGTAATTTGCTAACTATCCTCTTGAATGGAAATTTAAAATAAGTAACCATAAACGCTAAGAATGTACCTATAACTCCACATACAAAAACTGATGCAAATCCAATAATAAGTGTATTTTTTACAGCTACTCTATTAGCTTCAACTGCAAAAAATTCTTTATAATAGTCTAGAGTGAATCCACCTTCACCCATAACACTCAGCATTATAGTTCTTATAGCTGGGAATAAAATATACCCAAGTAAAATCCATAAAATCGCAAACAGAACAATTCCTTTAAATATACTTAATTTTTTATCTTTAATCTGATTCATATCCACTACTCCCGAAGTATTTTTATAGCATTTCTAGGAATTTCTAAAAATACTTTACTTCCCTTTTCAAAAATAGCTCCTGTAAATGAATTTATTCTGCTCGCCTTTATAGTACATCCTCCTATGTCTATTACATAATCACTTATATTTCCATTGAAGTGTACTTCTTTTATTTCACCTTCTATTGTGTTTTCATTTCCATTATTTTCTTCGTATATCACTATATGTTCTGGTCTTATAGATATGTATTTTGCCACATCTGATTTATTTATATTTAATTTTATATTTCCTTCTATCTCTATTTCATCGTATTCAGAGTTAGAATTTATATTCTTTATTTCAAATAAATTTGTAACACCTATAAAATCTGCAACAAATCTATTTTTAGGATTTGCATATATTTCTTGAGGAGTACCTATCTGTACACATTTTCCACTTCTAAATACAGCAATTCTCTGAGACATTGTAAGAGCTTCACTCTGATCATGAGTTACGAATATTGTAGTTATTTTTAGTTTTCTCTGTAGTTCTTTTATTTCAAACCTCATTTCATCTCTAAGTTTTGCATCTAGGTTACAAAGAGGTTCATCAAGAAGCAATACTTCTGGCTCTATTACAAGAGCTCTAGCAAGTGCAACCCTCTGCTGTTCTCCACCTGATAACTCTGTAATTTTTCTCTTTTCATATCCATCAAGACGTATTAATTTTAATACATCTGTAACCTTTTTATTTATCTCATCTTTTGGTAGTTTCTTTACCTTTAATCCATAAGCTATATTGTCAAATACGTTCATATGCGGGAATAATGCATAGTTCTGGAAAACTAATCCAACTTCTCTTTTTTCTGCTGGTATATTGGTTATCTCCTTATCACCTATATATATAGCTCCCTCATCTGGTTTATTAAATCCAGCAATACTTCTAAGTAATGTAGTTTTTCCACATCCTGATGGCCCTAAAAATGTGAAGAATTCCCCCTTCTGTATCTCAAAAGACACATCGTCTATAGCTGCTTTTCCATCAAATACTTTCTTTAAATTTTTTATAGTAAGACCTTCCAAACTTTTTCTCCTTTCATCCAAAATAAAAGAGAGGCATAAAATACCTCTCTTTTAAATTCTAATCTTTTCCCTGATAAATAGACTCTGCTATTTTTTTGTATAATATATCACCAATTTCCCAACTTGGTATTTTATGTTTAATTAATAAATTTTAGATATTAAAGCTAATTTATATTATTTATCTTCTTTAACGTCTTTTGCTGTATTTTTTATTTCAGAATCCCATTTCTGCATCCAGTCACTCTGATTTTTAGCAAGAACTGACCAATCTACATCCATTGCTTTGTAAGTAGTTTCGCTCATCCATTTTGGAGAGTTTTCTAAAGCTGCTTTTAAAGTAGGAACTCTGTTAAATTCGTTAGCTATTTTAGCCTGAGTTTCTGCACTACCTACATATTCCATAAATGCTTTTGCTGCATTAGGGTTTTTACAATTTTTGATCTGTGCAACACCATCAGTTATAACTACTGAACCACTTTCAGCGTCAACTATTTCTAATGGTAGACCATTTTCTTTGTTTTCTACTATTGAGCTAAGAACTGAGTAACTTACACCAGCTTCTTTTCTTCCTATAGCCTGGAATAATAATGATTCATTTCCAAAGTATTTTTTAGTATTTTTATCTAAAGCTTTTAGGTAATCCCAACCTTCTTCTATTTTTCCTTCTTTATCGTACTGATATAATAAGCTTGAGTAAGTTGCTTTAGCTGATGAAGATTCAGCATTTCTGAATACTAACTGATCTGCAAATCTTTCATCTGTTAAATCTTTCCAATCTTTTGGAGCATCTTCTTTGCTTATTACTTCTGAGTTGTAGAACATCATTACTGGAGTCTGTATAGTTCCGTACCATAATCCATTTTCATCTTTGAACATTGGATCAAGGTCTTTTGCCCATGATGGTTCTGATTTTTCGAATAAATCTTTTGCTGATAATTCTAGGTAAGTTGCTGAAGAACCTCCGTACATTATATCAGCCTGTGGATCTTCTTTTTCTGCTTCAACTTTTTCTGCTAATTCACCCTTTAAGTTTATGAATTCTACGTTTACACCTGTTTCTTCTTCAAATCCAGCTGCTACTGATTCTAATAAATCTTCTGGATGTGTAGAGTATATTACTAGACTTTCTTCTAGTTCTCCGCCTTTAGAAGCCTCTTCTTCTTTTGGTGTACATCCTATTAGTGATACTGATAGTACTGCTGCTAATGCTAAGCTTAAATACTTCTTGAACTTCATAAATGTCCCTCTTTTCTTAAAATTTTCCCCCCGTATGAATATTCTATTACATTTAAACTTATTAAATGTATTATATATAAAATATCCGATTTTATTGTATCATCTTTCATTTACAAGTTTCGAATAGTTTTTATCTATAATCATATAGTTTTTATCTATAATTATAGATTCTTTATTCATGCATTATTTATAAACAAAACTTTTAAAGTAACAAAAAAGAAGCTGCTACAATAATTGTAACAGCTCCTTTAATATAGGGAATTTAGTTTATTAAAGATATTTGCAAATTTCATCGGCGAATTTGTCAGTACTTGCATCTCCGCCTAAATCAACAGTTAAAACTGTTCCGTCTTCAAATACTTTTTCTAAAGCATTTGTGATTCTATCTGCTGCATCATTTTCTCCTATGTATCTAAGCATCATAACTGCAGACTGTATTATTGCTGTTGGATTCGCTATATTCTGACCTGCTATCTGAGGTGCACTTCCATGTACAGCTTCAAATACAGCATAGTCTTTACCTATATTTGCACTAGGTATTAATCCAAGTCCTCCAACAAGTCCTGAACATAAGTCTGAAAGTATATCTCCATAAAGGTTTGGCATAACCATTACGTCGTATTTTTCTGGATTTAAAACTAAATTCATCGCAGCTGCATCTACTATCAGATCATCTGCTTCAATATCTAGTCCCTCTACTTTTTCTCTATATACATCTAAGAATAATCCATCAGTTAATTTCATTATATTTGCTTTATGAACGCCAGTTATTTTTTTTCTGTCATTTTTCTTAGCATAATCTACAGCAAAGTCTACTATTCTTTCGCATGCTGGTCTTGTTATTATTTTTATTGTTTCTGCACCATAGTCACCTATTTTGTGTTCTATTCCTGTGTAGCAACCTTCTGTATTTTCTCTCACTATAACTAAATCTACATCTTCGTATCTATTTTTTATTCCTTTAAAACTTTTTACAGGTCTTACATTTGCATAAAGGTCTAGTGTTTTTCTAAGTGCAACATTTACACTTCTGAATCCTTTTCCAACAGGAGTTGTTATAGGCCCCTTTATAGCAATTTTATTTTTCTTTATGCTATCTATTACATAGTCTGGTAGAGGAGTATTGTATTCATCTATTACCTCCATACCAGCTTTTACTTCTTCCCAATCTATTTCTACTCCTGCTTTTGCTACTACTTTTTTCATAGCTGCAGTTACCTCAGGTCCTATTCCGTCCCCAGGTATAAGTGTTATTTTATACATTAGCTTCACTTCCCAATCATAATATATTTTAGTTAGCTGTCTTTTTTGTGTAATTTAATTTTCCACCAGCTTTTATTACTTCTACATCTGAATCTGATAATTCAACTATTACATCAAATTCAAATCCTTTTGTAACATCCTTAACTGTTATTTTTCCACATTCTACTTTATTTATGGCGTCATCTATTACAAGTTCATCCATCTGGTCTATTCTGCCGTAATCGTCTGGATTTTCAAATACCATAGGTATTATTCCGCTATTTATAAGATTTGCTTTGTGTATTCTTGCAAAACTCTTAACTATTACACCTTTTATTCCTAGATAAAGTGGTGCAAGTGCTGCGTGTTCTCTACTAGATCCCTGTCCGTAGTTATCTCCACCTACTATAAATCCACCGCCATTTTCCTCAGCTCTCTTTGGAAAATCTTCATCTATTGTGCTGAAGCAGAATCCAGAAAGATATGGAATATTACTTCTGTATGGTAATAATTTTGCATTTGATGGCATTATATGGTCTGTAGTTATATTATCTCCTACTTTTAGAACTGCCTTTCCTGATACAGAATCTGCAAGTTCTGTATTTAGTGGGAATGGTTTTATATTTGGACCTCTTTCCACTTCTACCTTATCTCCATCTTCTGCTGGTTTGATTATCATACTGTCGTCAGTTATAAATCTGTCTACTGATAGATTTTCAAAATCAACTGGCATTTCCATAGGATCTGTAAGTACACCTGTTATTGCACTTACAGCTGCTGTTTCAGGGCTAACTAAATATACTTTAGCTGATAGTGTTCCGCTTCTTCCGTAGAAGTTTCTATTGAATGTTCTTAAAGATACTGCATCTGTTCCTGGAGACTGTCCCATACCTATACATGGTCCACATGAATTTTCAAGTATTCTCGCTCCAGAAGATATAATATCTGCTAAAGCTCCATTTCTTGATATCATTTCCATAACCTGTCTTGATCCAGGCGCAATTACTAAACTTACATCCTTATGAACTTTCTTTCCTTTTAGTATCTGAGCTACTTTCATTAAGTCTTCATAAGAAGAGTTTGTACAACTTCCTATAGCTACCTGATTTATTTTTATCTTTCCTATATTTTTTATTGTATCTACATTGTCTGGGCTGTGAGGTTTTGCTGCCATTGGAACTAATTCATCTAAATTGATATCTATTACTCTATCGTATACAGCATCAGCATCTGGTTTTAATTCCATCCATTCATCTTCTCTTCCCTGTGCTTTAAAGAATTCTAAAGTTTTTTCGTCACTTGGGAATATAGATGTTGTAGCACCAAGTTCTGCACCCATATTTGTTATTGTCGCTCTCTGTGGTACAGAAAGATATTTTAATCCTTCTCCACCGTATTCATATACTTTTCCTACTCCACCTTTTACAGTTTCACGTCTTAATACTTCTAATATGATATCTTTTGAAGCTACCATATTGTTTAATTTTCCTACTAAGTTTACTTTTACTACTTCAGGTGCTTTTATACTATATGCCTTTCCTGCCATTGCAAGAGCTACGTCTAGCCCACCTGCACCTATAGCTATCATACCAACACCACCTGCTGTTGGAGTGTGGCTATCTGAGCCTAGTAAAGTATTTCCTGGTTTAGAAAATCTTTCAAGATATACCTGATGGCATATTCCATTTCCAGGTCTTGAGAAATATATCCCGTATTTATCTGCTGCAGTCTGTATATATCTATGGTCGTCTGCATTTTCAAATCCCTGCTGAAGCATATTGTGGTCTATAAATGCTACACTTTTTTCTGTCTTAACTTTTTTTATTCCCATTGCTTCAAGCTGAAGATATGCCATTGTTCCTGTTGAATCCTGTGTAAGTGTGTTATCTATTTTAATACTTATAGTATTTCCTGCTTTAAGTTCTCCATCTACTACATGTTTTTTTAATATTTTATATACGAGATTTTCTCCCATTTTTTCACCCTCTTAATCTATTTTCTAATTATTGAATTTATTTTCTACTTATGCATTTTCTTCGTCAGCTAATAAATCGTAGTATATTCCAACTATTTCCTTGTCGAATAAAGATCTCTTCATTCTAACTGATACTGCTCTTATTTCTTCTAATACTTTTGAAGCCATTTCTGGAGATAATTCTATATCGTATTCAAGGAATTTATTTATTATAGCTGCTTTTCCTGAATGTTTTCCTATAACTATCTGTCTCTGTAGTCCGACTTCTTCTGGTTCGAAAGCTTCATAGTTTTTAGGATCTTTTAAAGCTCCATCTGCATGTATTCCAGATTCATGTTTGAACATATTGCTTCCAACTATTGCCTTCCAAGCTGGTAATTCTCTTCCTGATGCATTTGATACATATTCTGATAACTCTTTGAATTTTTTAGTATCTATGTCCATACCATATTTGAAAACATGTTTTAATGCCATTAGTACTTCTTCTAATGCAGCATTTCCAGCTCTTTCTCCAAGCCCATTCACTGTAACACCTATATGATTTGCTCCACCTATAGCCCCTGCTATTGCATTTGCTGTAGCCATACCAAAATCATTATGAGTATGCATTTCTATATCAAAATTAGTTGCTTTATGAATTTTTTCTATTTTATTTCTTATTGTAAATGGATCCATAACTCCAACTGTATCACAGAATCTAAATCTATCTGCTCCAGCCCGTTTACCCGCTTCTATAAACTGTATTAAGAAATCATCGTCTGCTCTAGAAGCATCTTCACCGTTTATAGATACATAAAGTCCGTTTTTCTTAGCATATTCAACAGATTTTACCATGTTTTCTATAACCCATTCTCTTGAAGTTTTTAGTTTATTCCGAATGTGTATGTCTGATACTGAAATAGAGATTGCTACAGCATCAACACCACAATCAATAGACTGTTCTATATCGCCAATAACAGCTCTGTTCCAAGCCATTATGCTTGATTTTAAATTTCTCTTGCAAATTCTTTTAATTGCATCTTTTTCGTCGCCACCCATTGCAGGTATTCCTACTTCAAGCTGGTCAACGCCTAAATCATTAAGCATCTGTGCTATTGTTATCTTTTCATTATTTGCAAAAACAACTCCTGCTGTCTGTTCACCGTCTCTAAGTGTTGTATCTACTATCTTTATCTCTCTATTTTTTAACTTATCAATTACACACATTTTAAATACCTCCTAAAAATTCAAACTAAATTCCTTTTTTATTTTCCCTAATAAATTCCCTTTTTAGTGCATTGATTTATTTTTTAGATTTTACACTAATTTATAACTTTTTTGAATTATGCAATTTATTTTTTAAATCTTGCATTTATCTCTTGGGTATATAATAATCCTTTAACAAAAATAAATCAATACCTTTTTGAATTTTATTTTTAATTTCTTGCATTTTTTTCTAAAAAATACATTTTAAAACCCTTTTTTTGACATATTTTATATTTTCAATTGCAATTAGTTGTATTTTTTTGATAATTCGTCATATTTTTTTAATCAATTTACCAAAATTTAACTGTATATTAGAACATAGTTTTCACATTCAAACAAATAATTTTCTCTCAATTATTCATTTTTTGACTCATTTTAATTAAATAACTATATTTCGTGTTATAATAATCTATAATGCGTAGTAAGTAATTTTTAATTTATTAAAATTTTATTAAATAATATTATTTTGAAAGGACATCAATTATGGAATTTAAAGATTTAAACATAAAAGAGGAGATTATAGATATTTTAAAAAAATCTGGAATAACAAAGCCTACTCCAGTTCAAGAGGAATGTATTGGAATAATAAAGGATGGAAGAGATGTTATAGCCCAGTCACAGACTGGAACAGGAAAAACTCTTGCTTTCTTAATTCCAACACTTGAAAAAATAAACAAAAATAAAAAGGATGTTTCTGCACTTATACTAACGCCTACAAGAGAGCTTGCACTTCAGATTTCTAATGAAGCTGAAAAACTAGCAGAACCTCTAGGATTAAATATACTATCTGCTTATGGTGGAAAGGATATAAAATCTCAGGTAAATAAACTAAAAGGAAATATTCACTTAGTAATCGCTACACCTGGTAGACTTTTAGATCACTTAGATAGAAAAACAATAAGTTTAAAAAATCTTGACGTTTTTATATTAGATGAAGCAGATCAGATGCTACTTATGGGATTTAAAAATGAAATAGATGCAATTCTCAAAGAAACAAATAAGAAAAGACAGTCTCTTTTCTTCTCTGCTACTATGGATTCACAAGTTAAAAAACTTGCCTATAGATATACAAATGACCCTGCTTTTATCGAAATAAAAAGCCAGGAAGTAACATTAGAAAAAATAAACCAATCTATTGTAAAAACTACAGATAGAAGAAAGTTCGACAGTTTATGCAAAGTTTTAGATGAAGACAATCCTTTTATGGCTATAATCTTCTGTAGAACTAAAAGAAGAGCTGATAAATTAGAGGAAGATATGGGTTCTAGAGGATATAACTGCGAAAAAATACACAGCGATATTTCTCAGGCAAAGAGAGAAAGAATTATGAAGAACTTCAGAAATATGAAAACACAGTACCTAATAGCAACAGATGTTGCATCTAGAGGACTTGATATAACTGGGGTTACACATATATATAACTACGACTTTCCAGAAACTGCAGAGGACTATATCCACAGAATAGGAAGAACTGGACGTGCTGGTGAAAATGGAGATACTTGTGCTTTTGTAACAGATAAAAATATAAAAGTACTTGAAGATGTAGAAAATAAACTAGGATTTAAAATAAAAGTAAGATTTGACGATACAGAAAAATAATTTATTTCATATAAAAAGCTGTTGCAAATCGCAACAGCTTTTTTATATTAGTTTTTATTTGTAAGATTCATCTTTAACTTTGAAGTATCCTTTTGGATGTTCACATACTGGACACATTTCTGGAGCTTTTTTACCAAAGTGTATATGTCCACAGTTAGTACATACCCAAGCTATAACTTCTGCGTCTTTTTCGAATACTTTTTCTTCTTCGCAGTTCTTTAATAGAGTAAGATATCTTTCTTCATGTTCTTTTTCTATTTTAGCTACTTCTTCAAATAAGTATGCTATGTGATCAAATCCTTCTTCTTTAGCTACTTTAGCGAATCCTGCATACATATCAGTCCATTCGTAGTTTTCACCTGCAGCAGCTGCTTTTAAGTTTTCTTCAGTTGAATTTATTCCATTTAATAATTTAAACCATATTTTTGCGTGTTCTTTTTCATTGCCTGCAGTTTCAGCAAATATTGCACCTATTTCGTTGTAACCTTCTTTTTTTGCTTTTGATGCAAAATAATCGTATTTGTTTCTTGCCTGTGATTCTCCTGCAAATGCAGTTAATAAGTTCTGTTCAGTTCTACTTCCTTTTAATTCCATTGTAAAACCCCCTTATTTTTTATTTTAAATTTATAGAAACCCCATATTAAAAATATGGGGTTAAATTTACTATATTACACTTAATTTAATATTCTCATATTCTATTCTGGAACTATCATAACTATACATTTAGCCTGTTTTACAACACTTGCTGTAACAGATCCTATCATTCTAGTTAGTCCCTTCTTAGTTGATTTAGTCATAACAATTATGTCTATATCGTCTTCTTTTGCTTTTCTAATTATTTCATCACCTGGGTATCCAAATGTGAAGTAAACACTTACATTGTATCCTTCCATTATTTCTTCTGCTTTATCTAGAATTTTTCTACCTAATGCTTCAGAATTTTTAATTTCTTCAGATAGTGATATGCCATCTATAAATACTAGTTCTTTGACATTCATTATCTCGATATCTACAGAATCTTTGTCAAATATTCCTTTTATAAACTCTAGAGAATGCATACTTCTTTCAGTTCCATCTATTGGTACTAATATTTTCTTTTTAGCCATAACACATCTTCCTTTCAAAAATCTAGAATAAGTTTTCTAAATTTACTAAAAATTCTTTTATTAATATTATGATAACACTAAAAAACTTTTTTTGCAATATAATCAATAATTTTTAAAAACATTTTTTAATATTTGTTTAGTTTACAAATTATCTATATACTTTTGTCGCTAAAACTTAATTATATTGAAGTTAATTATTTGTATATTATATTAATACCCAATGTATTTAACTTTAATCATTTAACCTCTTAAAGTTGCTTTTATTCTATCTGTATTAAACACTAATCCAAATGCATCATCAATAGAATTAACTACAATATCGCTGTGAGATAGTAATTTTCCTGAACATCCTTCTCCTTCTATTATGCAGACAGATAAATCAGCTATATCAAACATTTTTATATCATTGTATCCATTTCCAAAGCATATACTCTGCCCTGAAAGAGATTTTACTATTTTTTCTTTGTAGTCTGCTGCATCGTGAGTTGGAAATACTTCCACAGATACAGGAAGATTTTCACATTTTTTCTTAACAGTACCGTATGTGTCTGCAGTTAATATATAAATATTTACATACTCACTAAGCTTTTTTAAGTTTTTCTGAGTATTTTCGTTCATCTCTCCATTTACAGCAACTGTACCATTGTAATCAAATACAGCATTTTCTATTTCGTAATCTCCTCTTCCTGGAATTTCTATTTTTATCATAATCTTCCCCCATTAATATGCGCTAATTCTATAAATATTACCGTCTAAATTTTATATTTAATTCTCTTATATTTTCATTTTCAAGCATTTTTTCAAATACTTTAGGATTTACTTTGCCTTCATCTACCTGAATTATACATCCACCTAGATCTGTTTTTTCACTTCTCCATTCTAAGTAATCTCCCATTTCTCCAGATTTTATAAGCCATCCTATAAAGTCCATATTTTCAAATTCTTCCATTTTATACTTATCTATATCTCTAGTTTTCACACAATTAAATTCTTTTTCTATATAATACATAAAGTTAGTCATATACTCTATTTTTGTCATATCTTCACCAGTATATCTACTAAACATTGTCATTTCCTTTAGTTTAGAAATATCCTGAACAAGCATATTTACACTATTTTTGTCTGTAAAATATCTAACTCGACTAAAGAAATTCTCTTTTTTAAATTCTTCTATAAAATCCTTAATCTGTTTATTTAACCGCCATTTTTCAGTATCGTCTATTGTTATTGTGGCATCGTATAAATCATCTACTTTAAATGCACTATTTGTGTATTTTATTGTGCTGTATCCAACTTTCTGAGTAAGCTTAGTTAAGTACTCTTCTCCATCTTCTTCATATATTAAAAATAGATCTACTCTAGCATCCTCTAAAAAAGTTTTATCTTTGCTGCCTTTTTTATATCCACGATAAAGTACCTTTATACCAGCACCTACTCTTATAAGTTTTCTATTTTCATGCATTTCTATTTTTTCTATCATATTTAAAAGTGATTCCACTTCATCTAAAGCTATTTTCATAATTAAATCCTCTTTCTATATATTGTTTTTTACTATGATTTTATTATAACATTCAAAAAATATTACAACAATCTAAAAAAAGAAACACATACGAAAGTAAATCATATGTGTTTGACAATAAGGTTTTTATAAGTTTTTAATATTTATATATATTTAATGCTATTTTGCATTTTCAATCTTTTTAATTTATCTAATTTAAATAATTAGATTCCTAATTCCTGCTGAACTAATTCCTCAAATCTTTCAACATTTTTTACTTCACTTGGATCAAATTCACTTTTATATTCGCTATTTGATAATTTTATTGCTAAAACTACGTCTCGTAGCTGTGTACAAGTGGCTCAACCAGCTTGTACACTTTCATATCTTCTTTTTGAAAGTATTTTTCTTATTCCTTCTAGTTTTTCAACTGACCCATCATTTGAGTTATATACATACACTTCCTTATCTTCTGTGAATATAAACACTCTATCTTCTTTGTCTATAGTAGACACTTTTTCTTTGATATTTAAGCTTTCTATAGCCTTGTTTTTCTTTTCATTTAATGCATCTCTTTGCGCTTGTATTATACTTGCCTCTCTTTTTGCTTTCATAAATGAATAAATAAGCATTGCAACGAAGACAATTAATATTACCTGAATCATACTTCTCCCCCTTATTTAAACAAATATATTAAAATATACTGTTTCGATTATATTTAGCTTATACCCCCTCTTTATACCTATAAACATTTTTCTATAAAAAAAGAGATAACTATAGATTTTTCCAATTTATAGTTATCTCACTAAATTAACTTCTTTACTTTTCACTCACAAAACTAGTTTTTCCATCTTTTATTTCGACATTTATTTTTCCAACATTAGGTTCTCCACTAATCTTTTGTACTTTATTTCCATTTTCGTCGATTATATACCAACTTTTATCCTTTTCCATACCAACTATTCCATATTTTTTATCATTATCTTTAATTATATCCGCTGATTTTATATCTGCGTATTTTGTTTTTGCTATATTTCCATTGCTTGTATTAATTATGCTGTACTCACCAGCTTGATATGCTATTATTAAGTTTGACATTGTAAATTCTACCCTGCTTACATTGCCTAAAACAGTATTTTTATCTTTATCTAATATAGAATAATATCCATCTTCTTCATCTACAGTTACATCATATCCATTAATAAAATCTTTATTTACAATCAATGATGTATTCAGCATAGATTCTCTTATCTTATGTACTGTTTCACCACTTTTTTCTATACTCTGATTTATACTCTTTGATATTTGCTCTGCTTTTTCTGCTTTTTTACTCTCTACTTTTAAAAACATCCCAGATACAGCCACCGCTATACCCAACATAAATACCGGCGTCCTAATTCCAACTATATATCTCCGCTTTGTATCTTTATCTATAGCTCTTGCAACCTTGTATAAATTATATTTTCTAGCTATTTCAGACATTTTCTTTTCTGTATATAGTGTATCAGCATAAGATTTATTTACCATTATTTCCTCAAATCTAGTTTTAAAATCAGGATGCTCTAGATATGATTTTATATATGAGTTTGATAAAATCAATTTAAACATTTCCATGTTTATTTTTTTAGGAATTTTCTTTTCTATATAATCCAAGAAATACCTCATCTGATCTACTTCATCATCTCTAGTTCTTTCGTTATATATCTCATTAAAGATTTCTCCGTCTTTTGATTTTTTATTATTAGAACTATTTGTTTCAGATTTTTTATTAGTTTTTTCTTTACGATTATCTTTTATTTTAAAATCTTCTTCTAAATTTGAATAGTCAAGCTCTATAGATTTATTTTCTTCTTTCTTATTAACTTCAATAACTTCATCAGTACTTTTATTTGTATTTATACCAATTTCTAGATTCTTATCATCTAACACAGATTTACTAGCATATTTCATAGCCCATTGATACGCTTCTTGAACTATTTTAAATTCTTCTGGATAATCCTCAGGATGATATACCTTTGTTTTTTCTGCATACGCCTTTTTAATTTTTTTCTTGTCAGTTGTCGGATCTATCCCCAAAATATCCCAAATACTTTCTATCACGACAATCGACCTCCTGTACCATCTATTATTTTAATATTTTTTTCTTTATTATCTTTTTTATCAATATTTTCATCGCTCGTTTCTTTTTCATTATCTATATCAAAATCTGAGAATATATCTGATTCATTAAACTCTGAAATACTATCAAATACATCTAATAGTCTATCCATTTCTTCTACAATTTCTCTCTTTTTCTGTATATTATTTACACAATCTTTGTACATAATTTCAAGAGATTCCATTCTTTCTTGAAGCATACGTTTCAATTCTGGAGATAATTCTTTATATATTCTCCTTGCTCTTTCAATACATGCTTCATACTCTGGATTGCTATTTAATTTTATAGATATCTCCTTAATAGCATTTAACTGGTTACCCTCTTTTATAGACTCTAGTTTTTTATCATCACCTATTATAAATACACTTTTTTCACCTGTTGATATTATTTCTACTTCTACATATAGCATACTATTTATATCGTATGAATATGTTATATTGAACTGCTCATTTTCTTTATAATTTCTAGGTATTTTTACCTTTGTATGCCCAAGAAGAATATTGTCATTTTCGTACATTTCTTCTCCTTGATAAACAGATATACTTATATTATTTTGACCTCTTCTATATGCTTGAAGAGTTACAGTTCTACTTGAAGGAAGCACTGTATTTTTAGGTATTATAACTTTTGCTAAAGGTTTACTTGAATCAGATTCATTTACAATAGGTGTACTAAGTGAAAATGGACAAATATCTGTAACAACTAAATCTTTTACTTCACTACATCTTTGTTTTATTCCCAAATATTTTCCAAGCCCCATAGCAACCATACAGTCTATATCTACAGCTGACTCTACTGGTATTTTCAACAGTTTTTCTAAATATTCTCTAACTATAGGCATATAGCTAGAACCACCTACCATTATCATTCTATCTATCTCAGATGGAGTAAATCCACTGTCTTTTACAGCCCTTCTTATAACCTCTCTTATCTCATCTAAAATCGGTTTAGATATTAGAGATAGTATTTCATTTGTAATTTTCACCGAATATAATTTTCCTCTTATAGATAGGCTCATTGTTGCCTCTTCATTATCTTGTAATGCTATTTTCACTCTTTCTGCTGCTAAGAATAAACTTTCTTTTTCTGCTCTTAATAGAGAATTGTAGTCAAATTTATTTTGTTGGCAGAAATACATTGCAATTGCCCTATCAAAATCAATCCCACCTAATTGATTGTTTCCAGCTATCGAGCATATACTAACTACATTTTCAAAACAATCAACAACAGAAACATCTAGAGTTCCTCCTCCAAAGTCAAATACTATAAATGTCTCAAATTCATCTTCATGACAAGCAATTGCTGCTGCAGATGGTTCATTTATTAATCTATCAACCTTTACTCCTATAATTTCTCCTGCTAGTTTTGTAGCCCTTCTCTGCTTTGCATTGAAATACGCAGGTACACTTATTACAACTTCTTCTACTTTTTCTTTTAAGTATTTTTCTGCATCATCTACCAACTGTTTTAGCACTAAGGCCGATAATTCCTGTGGAAGATATTTATTTTTACCAAGCTTTATTGTTTTGTTAGTACCCATATCTCTTTTAAAAAGAGACGTTGTATTTTCTGGATTTGTAACTAACTTTTGTTTAGCTATTTTTCCAACTATAAGCTCGTTGTTTTCTATTGTAACTACACTCGGAGTTAGATATTCGCCAAATGAATTAGGTATCATCTCTACTTCTCCATCCCTAAAAACAACAGCTATACTATTTGTAGTTCCTAAATCTATACCTATCACAGACATAATATCAACTCTCCTTTTCTTGAAATTTTATTTTTACTTAATTTATAAAATTTTATTTTATATTCTATATTCTACCTATTAATAAAACTTTTATACTCGCTATTAAAAATAAACATCCTAATATAAATCCTGTGTACATGTATATAGAAGGCTTTCTATTATATCTCATTTGACTTGGATCATTTGGGTTTATATAAACAGTATGAATTTCACTATCTTGATATAATTTCATAGCTCCTTCATACATAGAATTATCTGATTTTATTTTGTATTTTCTACCATTGTAATTAAAGCTCATTATAGGAAAATAAATACTACTTCTTCCTGTTTTCTCTATAAATCCTTCTAATTTTGCATCAACTGTTTGATTACATTTCAATATAGTTTTTATCTCCTCTACACCTGCATATACCATAAATCCACCAAAAGTTATTCCAATAAGTGCAAAACTCGCCCTTCCAGAACTATCTAGTCCAGTTGCAAGAAATACTATTCCAAATACCGTAATAGCAATCCCAACTTTCCTAGAGTCCTTTTCACTTTTGCTGTATTTACTGCTAGACATAGCTATTATAAAAATTCCTAATCCAATAATAAGTAATCCTATTTTAAGCATATCAATTCCCCCGAACTTATCTCTTTTTTTTATTATCTCATTTATTTTTATTAAGGTAAACGTTTTTTTAGAATTTTTAAAATATTTCCTTCAATAAAAAAGCTACATAGATTGAACTATGCAGCTTTTTATAATTTATTACATATCTCTAAGTATTTTTTTAAATTGGAATATAAATAATACACTAGTAAATAACACAGCTAGTATATCCGCTATTGGTTCCGCCATATATACAGCCATAGTTTTATTTTCTAAAAATCTAGGCATAATATATATTAGCGGTATTAGAAGTACAAATTTTCTCATAACCGCTACCATTATAGATCCCTTTGCATTTCCAATAGATGTAAATGTCATCTGGCAAGCAACCTGTATACCAAATAACATTAACCCTCCCATATATACACGAAGAGATGTTTCTGTAAATGCTATTAATTCTGGACTTGTTGTAAACATTTTTACAAATACTTGTGGCATAATCATTACAAGTAGCCATAAAAGAGCAGAGTATCCAACACTTATTTTTACTAAAAGTAAAAATGTTTCTTTTACTCTATTTTTATTTTTGGCACCAAAGTTAAAACTTATTATAGGCTGTGCTCCCTGTCCTATTCCTTGAAGTGGTAACAATGCAAACTGCATAACACTAGTTAATATCGTCATAGAACCTACAGCTATATCTCCTCCGTATTTTAATAAAGATGAGTTAAAACATACAGCTATAACACTTTCACTAGCCTGCATTATGAATGTTGAAAGACCTAATGTCATACATGGTACTATTATATCTCTTTCTATTTTTAAGAATGTTCTTTTTAATTTTATCTTTGTCTTTTTCCCTATTAAAAAATACATAATCCATATACAAGAAAGCGACTGTGAAATTATAGTGGCTAAAGCTGCTCCTTTTACTCCCATATTCATAGCAAATATAAAAATTGGATCTAGTATTATATTTGATACCGCACCTATTAAAACGGATAACATTCCTATTTTTGCAAATCCTTGCGCTGTAATAAATGCGTTCATTCCCAATGTAAGCTGAACAAATATTGTTCCTATTGAATATATATCCATATACTCCGTTGCATATTTAATAGTATTTTTACTTGCTCCAAACAAAAGCAATATTTTTTCATTAAAAATCAATAATATCGTAGTTAGTATTATTGATATTATTATCTGTGTTGAAAAGCAATTTCCTAATATTTTTTCAGCCTTTTCTGAATTTCCTTCTCCCATAGAAATACTTGCAAGTGGTGCTCCTCCACTCGCTATTAATGCAGCAAAAGCAGATACAATTAAAATTATCGGCATACAAACCCCAACTCCAGTAAGAGCTAAAGCTCCTACATCCTTTATATGTCCTATATATACTCTATCCACTATGTTGTATAACATATTTATAACTTGAGCTACTAAAGTCGGTAATGCCAATTTAAATAATAAACCTTTTATAGGCTCTGTTCCTAAAAAATCATCTTTATTTTCCATAAGTTCTCCTATCTAAATTAAGTAATTTATAATATTTTACTGTTTTATTCCTTATTTTAGGTAAAATATTAAGGTAGACTCGATGACATAAAAAATCATCTAATCTACCTTAATATGTTTAATTATTATAAATTCTTATTATTATAATTCTTCTCCATTAGACTCTATAACTTTTTTATACCAATAGAAAGAATCTTTTTTATAACGTTTTAATGTTCCGCTTCCATCATTGTTTTTATCTACATAGATAAATCCATATCTCTTTTTCATTTCACCAGTAGATGCACTTATTAAATCTATACATCCCCAGTATGTGTATCCTATTAAATCTACACCATCTTCAATAGCATCGCTCATTGCTTTTATATGCTCTTTTGTGTATTCTATACGATATTGATCGTGTATGCTTCCATCTTCTTCTAATTTATCTATAGCTCCAAGACCATTTTCCACTACCATCAGTGGTAACTGATAGCGTCCATATACTTCATTTAAGAAATATCTAAGTCCCTGTCCGTCTATACTCCATCCCCATTCACTGTATTTTAAATAAGGATTTTTAGCTCCAGTTGTAAAGTTCCCTTTTGCTTTTTCAGCATTTTCATCTTCTGTGACACATCCTGATGAATAGTAAGAGAATGTGATCATATCAACTGTACCTTCTTTTAAATCTATGAAGTCCTGTTCTTCGGCTTCTAGTTTAAAATCATATTCTTTCCAAAGTCTCTGTGCATAGTATGGATATGCTCCTCTTGCCATTGTATCTAAGCAGTAGTAGCAATCTTCCTGCCAATGTTTCTGGCAAGATATTATATCGTCTGGATTACATGTTAATGGATAATTACATACTCCACCTAACATAGCTCCAACTACCATTTCTGAATCTACTTCATGTGCTGCTCTAACAGCTCTTGCACTCGCTACAAACTGGTTGTGTAATATCTGCATTGCTTCACGAACTTTAGAATCAGGATAATTTGGTATAAATGTACGCATTAATATTGGGCTGTTTATTTCGTTGAATGTTAGCCAATATTTTACTAATCCCTTATATTCTTTAAATAGCACTTTTGTGTATTTTTCAAATAAATCTATTAATTCTCTATTGCTCCATCCACCTAATTCTTCTTCTAAGTATAAAGGCATATCGTAGTGGAATAAAGTTACTAATGGCTCTATATCGTATTTCTTTAATTCTTCAAATACTCTTCTGTAGAAATCTAATCCTTCTCTATTTGGTTCTTCTTCTATTCCTTTTGGGAATATTCTAGACCAAGATATAGACATACGGAATACTTTGAATCCCATTTCTGCAAATAATGCTATATCTTCTTTATATCTATTGTAAAAATCTATTCCCTCATGTGAAGGATAGTAATAACCTTCAAATACTGTTCTGCGTGCTCCTTCAGGTAACTGTTCAAACATTGAAGCTTTACCAGGTTCACCATCTTTTGATATATATGTTGTGTATCTAGGCTCAGATACAGTCCCTGCTGTAACCGCATCAGAAACTGTCATTCCTTTACCGCCTACATTCCATGCTCCTTCACACTGATTGGCAGCTACTGCGCCACCCCATAAGAAATTTTTTGGAAATGCCATTTTAATTCACGCTCCTTATTTCACTATTTTTAACATAGCTTCACCTTTTTTGTGATGCTCATTATCTATTTCTAAAACGTCTAAATAATCAAATGTATTAGTTATTATTACAGGTATTTCACAAGAATATCCTTCTTTTTCTATATTTTCTTTTTCAAAAGAAACTAATAGCTGTCCTGCTTCTACCTTATCTCCTGCTTTTACATGAGATTCAAAATATTTTCCTTCTAGAGATACTGTATTTATCCCTATATGTATTAATATTTCACAACCATCATCACTTAATATTCCTATAGCATGTTTAGTTGGGAAAATAGTTTTTATTTCACCATTAACTGGAGAGCAAACTTCACCATTATCTGGAACTATTACACATCCTTTTCCAAGTGCTTCACTTGCAAAAGCATCATCTTCTGATTCTGATAATGGCTTTATAGTTCCATCCATAGGCATTAATATTGTTTCTTTAATATTTACTATTTTTTCTTCATCTGTTTTCTCTTTTTTATTTGCATCTGTTTTACCAGAGTTATTTCCTTCTAAGTAATCGTAATCTGAGTCTTTGTATATTGCCATTCCTAATACTAATGAAACTAGAAGAGGTATAACAACCATCATAGCTATTCCTATTAGATTTGCATCAGTTGGACTTATAAATCCTAATAAACCTATAACACCCATCCCTGCATAAGAATACATTTTTATTCCCATTAAAGCTACGATTATACCACCTACTGCACCACCTATACAGTTAACTACAAATATTTTCTTTCTTGGTAGTGTTACCGCATATGTAGCTGGCTCAGTTACACCAAATATAGCTGATATAAATGCTGGTAATGATACTTCTTTTAATTTAATATTTTTAGTTTTTAGATAAACTGCTAATACTGTACCTACTGTAGCAAATGTAGCTGGGTATGAAAGTGCTAGCATCTGGCTTGGATTTCCTGCAACTAGATCCATAAATGCTACAACTGTTAGAACACCATGTATTCCAAACATAACAAATACCTGCCATAATCCACCCATTATTATTCCTGCTATTAATGGAGAGAAGTCACATATAGAAGTAAGAGTTACATTTAATCCTGTACCTATTAAATTAGCTGCTGGCCCTATTATTATGAAAGTTATTGGGAAACTTATTAATAATGTTAGTAAAGGAGTCATAAATCCTTTTACCATTTTAGGCATATTTCTATCTATAAATTTATATAAAGGTGCTGCAAATAATAGACCAAATAGAATTGGCATAAATGTTGATGTATAAGTAGTATTTATATTATGCCCAAAGAAGTTTAAATCTACATTCTGTATAGTTGGATAACACATAGCAGCTGCTAGTATTAATCCAAAGAATGGGTCTATTTCGAATTTTTTAGCTAAGTTGTATCCTAACATTAATGGTAGGAAGTAGAAGAAACAATCTCCCGCTGCATTTAATAACATATATGGTCCAGATTCTGGACTAATTCCTAATATAGTTAGTACAACTGTTAAACCTTTTATAATCCCGCAAGCGCATAGAAGATTTAGTACTGGTCCAATCCCTCCAGATATAACATTTAGAGCTCTGTTTAATAAACTCTGTTTCTTTTTGTCTGACTTGCTATTATCAACAATAGCATCTGGACTCATTCCAAGCTGTTTTAGAACTTCGTTGTATACATCTGTTACATGTTCACCTATTACAACCATATACTGATCTATAGATTTTGATTTTACAACTGTAACAACTCCATCCATATTTTTTAGTACTTCATCATTTGCTTTTGATTCATCTTTTAATTTGAATCTTAGACGAGTAACACAATGTGTTAAACTCTCAATGTTTTCTTTTCCGCCGACATTTTCTATTATGTCTGCTGCTAATTTTGTGTAGTTTTTCATTTTTTCTCCTCCGTCTTAAGTATAAAAACTTATCTGAAGGTTTAGCCAACTTAATGTTACCATCCTTTGTCAAAATAAAGTCACCTGTTTGAATTTATTTTTTACTCTTCATTTTGACTTTTATATATAACACGCTCTATATGAATAGTAAGGTATAACTGTTCTTCCTTTGATAATTCATATTTGTATTTACGTGATATAAACTCTGTAATTCTTTCAACACAAGCGTATGAAGATGCATATTTAACTTTTACAATATCTAATAGATCATCCTCATCTGTATCCTTTATTATTTTGTCTGAAAGCAATCTCTGTGCAAAGAATTTTAAATGTGTTATAAATCTATAATAATATACAGAATCTGTATCAAATTCTACTGAAAAATGATATTTCACTATATTTGATATTTCCTGCATTATCTTTGTTATTTCAATAGTTTGATGCATATCATCATTTTCCATACCTGCATTCACTATATGCAGTGTTATAAATCCTGCCTCATCTTCTGGTAGAGATACATGCAGTTTTTCATTGATTATATTCAGTGCTTTTAATGCAAGTTGAAACTCTTCTGGATAAAATCTCTTGATATCCCAAATCATATAATTTTTTATTGTAATACCATCTAAAAATCTATTTACAGCCATATGAATATGGTCACTTAAAGAAATATATATTGTGTCACTTATTTTTTTACCAGATTCAAGTTTAATCATATCTATTATCTCATCAGCTACTTCTAAATATGGAAGAGGTATATCTGATACTATTTCCTGGAATCTTTTATTCTTAACTTTATCCTTTAAAATAAATACTTTATTTACTTCTTTTTCATCTACAAAATCTCCACTTTTTTTCTTAAAAGCTATTCCCTTGCCACATACAACTTGTTCTATTCCATTTTCATCTTTTATAATAACTACATTGTTATTTAAAACTCTATCTATAATCATTTAAATCTCTCCTTTCGATAAGATTTGCTTTTTTTTTAACAAAAAAGACCTATTTACATATGTAGAAAAATTAGCATTTCTTTTTTATTAAAAGAATATTATTTTCTATATATGTAAATAGGTCTAGCTTGATTTAACAATTACCATCCTACTGAATCTTTTTTTATTGTAATATAAGTTTTTTATTTTGTCAATCGTTTTCAGCATATTATTATATCTATTTTTTATTACTATAATTTATTTTTTTAATAAAAAAAGAGATGCAAACAGAAATTTTCTGCAACATCTCTTTAAAATAGTCTTTAAATTATTCAGTTATTTCCCAGTTGTGGTAAACGTCCTGAACATCGTCATCATCTTCAAGCATGTTTATTAATTTTTCCATAGCATTGCACTGACCATCTTCTGTTAATGCAGTAGTTGTCTGAGGTATCATTTTAACGTCAGCTGATATAAATTCATATCCAGCTTCTTTTAATGCATCTCTAACTGCTGCGAAGTCATTAGGTTCAGTTATTACTTCGAATCCATCTTCTTCAACTATGAAATCTTCTGCTCCAGCTTCTAAAGCTGCATCCATTAATTCTTCTTCGCTTACACCATCTTCAGCTGCAACTAATATCTGTCCTTTTCTATCGAACATGAAAGATACGCATCCTGAAGTACCTAAGTTACCACCATTTTTATCGAAGTAGTATCTTATGTTACCAGCTGTTCTATTTTTGTTGTCAGTAAGTGCGTTAACTATTACTGCAACCCCACCTGGTCCATATCCTTCGTATACTATTGTTTCGTAGCTTTCAGAGTTTCCAGCACCTGTACCTTTTGCTATAGCTCTATCTATATTATCATTAGGCATGTTGTCAGCTTTAGCTTTTTCTATAGCTGTTTTTAAAGCTGCATTGTATTCTGGATCTCCTCCACCATCTTTAGCAGCAACTGCTATTGCTCTAGCATGTTTTGTAAATACTTTTGCTCTCTGAGCATCCTGTTTTCCTTTTCTATTTATTATGTTTCCTATACGTCCCATAATTCCACTCCTTCTGTTATTTACTCACCTTAAAATTCTATCATAAATTTTTGCAATAGTAAATTAGAATTTAGGTGGTTTTGCAGCAGTATGTCTTTTGTGTTCACTATTTCTGTGTAGTCTGTCTATTATTTCAAGATGTTCTGCTGGAACTTCATCTCTTCTGCCTTCTAAAACAGCATCTATATATTTGTATGTAGTTCCCATTTCATTTTCGTCAGTCTGCCCTTCCCATAGTCCAGCTGATGGAGCTTTATTTATTAGATCTTCGTGTATTCCTAATTCTTTAGCCCATTCAAATACTTCACCCTTTGTAAGATTTGCAAGTGGAAGTATATCAACACCACCATCTCCATGTTTAGTAAAGTATCCAGTGTGAAGTTCTGCTGCATTGTCTGTTCCTACAACTAGATATCCTAAATCATTTGCTATTGTATATATTGTACTCATTCTTATTCTAGCTCTAAGATTAGCATCAGTCATTCTTAGATATTCTTCTTTAAATAATCCTTTTTCTTTTAGATTATCTGTCACTGTATCTAATATTAATTTGTGTGGTTCTGCTAATTCAAGATCCATGTATTCTATTCCACATCCATCTATAACTTTCATAGCATCTACTCTATCTGCTGGATTTGATTTTATACTCATTATTACACCCATAGAATCATTTGGGCATGCTTTTTTAATAAGATATGCCACAACTGCAGAGTCTATACCACCAGATACACCAACTATTAATCCTCTAGCATGTGCTTCTTTTACTTTGTCCTGTAACCATTCTACTGTTTTTTCAATCTGTTCTGCTCTAGTACTCATTTTTTCCCCCATTAATCAAGTATTATTTCTCCATTATTTTCACTTAAATAGAATTCCTCACCAAATGAAATATTTGCTGTACCATTTGTTATATCAGTTATTCTATCTGTAAGCTTTTGTGTATCTTCAGGTTTAGAATATATTATAAATTCTACATCTTCAAGATATATAGTATCTTTTACAAAATATCCTAAGTTCATTATTTCATTCTGAACTCTACCTATCTGATTGTAGTCTACTTTTATTTTAACTTCTTGATACCATATTCTATCAATTATTTTTCCTGCTTCTAAACCTATTTTTGCTCCTCTTGTATATGCTCTTACAAGTCCGCCTGCTCCTAGCTTGATTCCACCAAAATATCTAGTTATTACAACTACAACATCTCTTAAATCTTCTTTTTTAATAACCTCAAGTGCTGGTATTCCAGCTGTTCCCTGTGGTTCTCCGTCATCGCTGTATCTCTGAATATTCATAGTAGGTCCTACTGTATAAGCCCATACATTATGAGTTGCATCTTTATGCTTTTTCTTTATTTCGTCGACAAATTCAACAGCTTCTTCCTCACTATTTATAGGTTTTGCATATCCTATAAATCTCGATCTCTCTTCTGTGAATTCATCACATCCATATTCGTAGATAGTTCTATACGAATTCATAGAAATCCCCTTTCAAATTCTTATTTTTCAAATTCAAAAATATTTATTCCTGTTTTTTCATCAAGCTGACGACCTATTTTTTTATCAAATACAGTTACAAATATTTCACTTGTAGCACCTATGACTGCTTTATTTAAGTGGCCACTATGCACCTCATTTTTTTCTGGATCACCTATAGTTATATGCATATGTAAATATGGTTCTCCATCTTTCTGAGTTATATTACCCATAAATGAACCAACTTCATAAAGTCCAGTATAAGAAGTTACTTTATACTCTTTTGTTTCTATATTATATAATCCTAATTCTGCTAATTTTGTAGCACCTATTCCAGAAACTGCTGCTGAAGTAATATTTTCTTTTTTACAAAGTTCTGTTAACTTTTCCATTACCTCTTCATCATAGTCTATGCGAACTGCTATTGTGTTTCCTGATTTTATATATTCCATTTTGAAACATCTCCTCTTTTTTATATTTAACTACTATATTTTATTATATATTAGTTTTATAAATATGTGAACGCATAAAAAAACTACCACGCAACTGCGTGGTAGTTTTCCGCTTCAAAGTTGATATCAGCCTTTCGGTTAGATATGATTAGTCTGCTATTTTCTTTACTTCTTTATATTTTTTGTATGAGATTTCAACTAAAGATTTTTCTTTGTTATGATTTAACATTTCAAGAGCATCTTTAACTTTGTAGAATCCGCCTTCTAAAAATTCAGAACTTATTTTGCATTCTGTGTTAGGAGCGTCCATTATAAACCAGTTTATGGCATTACAAACTCTCTGCTGTCTACTTCTTGAGAAGAACTCATATATAGTATCTCCAGCTATATCTAGTAATTTAGCATCTATACCAGTTTCATCTTTTACTCTTGCTATAGCGCTTTCCTGAGCCATGTACATTCCAGATATTTTTCCTTTTGGAAGAGTCCATTCACCTCTGTCATTTTTCACTAATAACACCTGATTTGCGTGGAATACCACACCACCTGCACAACGTCTTACTATCATATCGAATCCCTCCTATAAATATACGCACCTGCGTATGATTTGAAAAATATAATTGTCAGAACTTAAACTGACTTTTCTAACTCGATTATCGCTTCTCTATATGCACGAAGTACATAATCTTTTTCGACACCTTGTCTTGCTCTATATAGATTTCTCAATATATTTAGACTGTGTCTATTACCAACTTTTAAAAGAGCCTTCGCACAGTACTGTCTAGTCTGTGGATTTGAATCAAGAAGCCCTAGTTCTAAAACCTCTCGACTCTTTGGTGAACCAATCTTTCTGATTGCAGAATATGTAATTCTTCTGACGTCGGAATTTCTATGCTCAGTGAGATTATGTAGGATTTTTAAGAAGTTTTCATCCTTTAATTCTCCAGTTGTCCAAATCAGAACAATTAAGTCATCTGTGTTATATTCTGTAAGAATACGTTTGTACACCTTTCTCTTAAAGTATATCATTTTTTCCGGTTTTAATCTATCTAAAAAATCAAGTCTTTTATTTTTATCTAAACCTAAAAAACTTTGTAATTCATCGTCTTTTTGAGTATTGTTATCAAAATTTTTTTCATTTAGATTAATCGGTTTATTTTCTTCAAGCTTTTTATCTTTTTCACTTTTATTGGATTCTTTTGATTTATTTTTTATTTTTTTTATAGCTGTATTTGCTACTTTTTTCATATCCTCATTTTCATGATTTACAAGTCCTTCTAAAAAATCTAAAAACTCTGTATCTCTCATTTCTCCAGCAGTCCATGCCAAAATCATAAGATTTCTTATATCTTTTTCAATAGGGATAAGTCTGAGTATTTTTCGCTTAAAATACGTTAACTCATCTGAGTCTAGCTGCTCCAAATACTCTAGCCTTTCCTCTTTATTTAATGTTAGATATAGTTCAAGTGTATCCTTTTTTCTGTCTTCTTCTCTTTTTTCAATTTGAATTTTTATTAAATGATCGGCTATGTCTTGAGGAGATAGATTTCTAACCTTTGCAATCTGATTCACGTTTAAAGATTCTTTATACAAAAGATAGGTTATCTGATAATCCTCAAGCTCATCAATATTTTCCCAGCTTATCTCCATCTAATCATCCCAATCTAAAATAAATTTATTTTTCAACAATGTATTCTTTATATTTTCCAAAGTCTTCCTCATCAAGTGCAACTCTAAACTTAGTTCCCTCTCCAAGATATTCAAATTCATCTATATTGTACTTATCTTTGCATTTGCTGAATATATCTCCTCTATCATAAGGAATTAAAAGCTCTACATCATAAGTATTTTCCATAACTGCTTTTTCTATCATATTAAGCAGTTTGTCCATATTTATTCCCTGTTTTGCAGATATATATACAACATCATCCTGATTCTTTGGATATATATCAAGTTCTAGTTTATCCACTTTATTGTACACAAGTATAGTCTTTTTATCGTCTGCTCCAAGTTCTTTTAATACTTTTTCTGTAGTCTTTTTCTGAATTTCGTAGCTCTCATTTGTAGCATCTATTACATGTAGTATTAAATCTGCATAATTAACTTCTTCTAGTGTAGATTTAAATGCATCTACTAAATCATGTGGTAGCTTACTTACAAACCCAACAGTATCAACTACTAAAAAGTCTCTTTTATTTGGAAGTACTGCTTTTCTTAAAGTTACATCTAGTGTTGCAAAAAGCATATCTTTTACAAATACCTCTTTTTCACATTCGTAGTCTTTATGAGTTTTTATAAGTTCGTTTAGTAGTGTTGATTTACCAGCATTTGTATATCCAACTAATGCCACTATAGGTATATTAGATTTCTTTCTCTGATTTCTCTGAGTTTCCCTATTTTTCTTAACTAGTTTTAGTTCTGCTCTTATATCCGCAGCTCTATTTAATATGTGTCTTTTGTCTATTTCAAGCTTCTGTTCCCCTGGTCCTCTTGTACCTATACCTGCACCAGTTCTACTCATAGATCCACCCATTCCATAAAGTCTTGGTAGTCTATATTTTAACTGAGCTAATTCTACCTGAAGTTTACCTTCTTTACTCTTAGCTCTCTGTGCAAATATATCAAGGATTAGAGTTGTTCTGTCTATAGTTTTTATTCCTGTAAGGTCTTCTATATTTCTAGTCTGGGCACCAGATAATTCATCATTGAATATTATTAATGTCGCATCAAGACCTTCACAATATCCTTTTATCTCTTCAACCTTCCCTTTTCCTATATAGTAAGCAGCGTCTACAGCAGGTCTATTCTGTATTACAGATCCAACTACCTCCGCACCTGCTGCCTTTGCTAGTTCTTTTAATTCCTCCATAGAATCATTTATGTCTATATCATCTATTCTTTTTGATACAGTAGTTATGTTCATTCCAACAAGAAGTGCTCTTTCAACTACCTGTTCATGTAAATTTATATCTAATTCAGTCGTCATAATTTCCTCCTTAATTATCTTTGTTTATTCTTTTAGCAAATAATTAAATTTAATTATATTATATCCTAAAAAAATTATTACTACTATATTTATAATCTCCATATAAATATATATTAAGCTTTATATAATATATATTATAAACTTTTAAGAATATCTATATCGTGTATATCTTTTTCCCTCAATTCATATCCTGAATGAAAAATAAGTTGTCCTTTTAAAGATATACATGGGATTATTCTATTTTCAAAGTTTACACTACTAAAATAATCTTTTTCAAATTCATACCAACCACCTTCTAAATCAGCTTGTTTTGACGTTCCATCTTCATTTAAAATAAATGGATGTATGTCTAAATATCCATATTTTTCACTATATAACTCCATTCTAGCTGGAAGCCAATCTGTATCTATTTTGTATCCTTTACTTAAAAGAAATTCTATTAATTCATCTGTAAATTTTGCATCAAAATTAATATCTATATCTCTATGATCTCTTGTTTGTTTACCCAATAATAAATCAACTCCCCAACCACCATCAATCCAATACGTAATTTTAGTAGTTTCTAATAAATCAATAATATTTAATAAATCTTCTTTAGTTACAGTTTCTTTTTTAGCCATTATTTACCTCCTCTTTTAGTCTAATTTTTAAATTAGCTATGTAAATTTTATCCTTTATTTTTATTGTAATTTTTGACAACAAAAAAGCAGGTAAATGCTCCACAAAGGATATTTACCTGCATCATAAAAGACACGCTAAAAAATATGATACTCTTGTATACTAAATTATCTAATATAGTACTACAAAATCAATAATCATATAATATCTGACTTACGTGTAGCATATGTACGCACGACAAAAAATCCCTACAGAGTAGAGCGGTAAACCGACTTTTGTTGTTTATTAGCGTACAAAAATGAACATTCGTAAGCCTCCTTCCATTTTCAAAATTAAGATAAGTATATATTATGATAGTATAAAATGTCAACAAATTTATAAAATAGCGTTGTAAATTATCAAACTTTAAATCTATAATAATTATTATCTTATAAATTAATTAGGAGGATATTATGAGCGAAAATTATAAGTTTTTCTGCCACAAGAATTGTGAATTTTTCCCATGCCATAAGACAGACAAACCTGATGAGTTTAACTGTCTTTTCTGCTACTGTCCACTTTATGCACTTGGAGAAAACTGCGGTGGAAATTTTAAATACACAGAAAAAGGAATAAAGGACTGTAGCAACTGTATGTTGCCACACAATAAAAAGAATTTCGATTATATAATGAAAAAATTCAGTGAAATATCTGAACTTGCAAGAAAAAAATAAATTTTTGTTTTTACTTTTGTAAATATATAAAAATGGGACTGTTGCGTTTTTGCAACAATCCCATAATTTTTATCAACAATTTTTGTATTTTTACTAAATTTATCCCTATTTTTCAGTTCTATCAGAAAAAATCCTATATGCTATAAGTAATGCTATCCACATAATCACAACTAAGCTGACTATAAGTAGAGCTTCGTGATAGAAAAATTCCTCTGGAAGTATGTTTATTACTGGATCTAGTACTGGATCAAATATCCAGTAATCATTTCTAAACATTATCTTGTGGAAAAGTACAAATACCTTATCAAATACTACAAGCATAGGTATTGCCACAATAACAGGAAGAATTATCAACATCCTCAATACGTTTTTTAGTGGTTTAGTTCTACCCTTAAATGCCTCATAAATAATTACTATAAATGCAAATAAGCCAATTACCATTATGTAGTACAGCGAATGAAAAATATTTCTAACCTCTTCAAAGTGAATTTTTCCTTCTTTTGAAAATCTCATACTCGGTAATTCAAACTCCTCATCATCAAAGCTAGTATTATAATCTATTAGATAGTTGTAGTTCTCTATTATTTCTTGCTCTGTGTATCCAGACATAGCAGGAATATCAAGTCTTTTTATATCTAAATAGTATACTTCTTTAAAATTAAGTGCTGTTACCGCAGCTACAGAGATTATCGATATAGTTACTAAAAAGGAGCATATATACATAAATATATTTTTCATATTATCACCCAGGTTTTAGTTAGTTTATTTATATCTATTTATTTTATGTTATTATATTTTTTATTAAACTATTTTTGTAGTGAAGTCCTCTATATTCCATACATCATCTACAAAGTCCATGTAGAATTCTGGTTCATGAGATACTAAAAGCACTGTTCCCTTGAATTCTTTTATTGCTTTTTTAAGCTCTTCCTTAGCATCCACATCAAGGTGGTTAGTAGGTTCGTCAAGTACTAGGAAGTTTATGTCTTTTAGCATTATCTTACATAATCTAACTTTTGCTGCTTCTCCCCCACTAAGTACTCTTACTAAGCTAGTTATATGCTCATTAGTTAATCCACATTTTGCAAGTGCCTGTCTTACTTCATAGTTTGTAAGACCTGGATATTCCTGCCATATTTCATCCATAGCGGTATTGTTATTTTCTGTTGAACTTTCCTGTTCAAAGTAACCTACCTCTAGATAGTCACCTAGTTTAACTTCACCGTCATATGGTTTTATCATACCTAAAAGAGTTTTTAGAAGTGTAGATTTACCTATACCATTCATACCTTTTAATGCTATTTTTTTACCTCTTTCAAGCTGGAAGTTAAGTGGTTTTGTAAGTGGCTCATTATATCCTAGTACAAGATCTTTAGTTTCAAATATTATCTTTCCTGCAGCTCTAGCATTTCTAAAGTTGAAAGTAGGTTTTATTTTTTCCTTTGGTCTTTCAAGTATTTCCATTTTATCAAGCTGTTTCTGTCTTGAGTTTGCCATACCTCTTGTTGCAACTCTAGCTTTGTTTCTTGCTATGAAATCTTCAAGTTTTTCTCTTTCTTTAACCTGTTTTTCGTAAGCCTGTTCTTCCTGTCTTTTCTTGATTTCATTTAATCTTTCAAATTCATCGTAGTTTCCTTTGTATCTGTTTAATTCACCATTTTCAAGGTGGTAAACAACGTTACAAGTATCATTTATGAAGCTTATGTCGTGAGAAACTAGTACGAATGCATTTTCGTATTCCTGTAGATATCTAGTAAGCCATACTATGTGCTCTTCATCTAAGTAGTTTGTAGGCTCGTCTAATATTAATATTGTTGGGTTTTCAAGAAGTAACTTAGTTAAAAGTACTTTTGTTCTCTGTCCACCACTAAGGTCAGTTACATCTCTGTCTAGTCCTATTTCTCCAAGTCCTAGTCCATTTGCAACCTCCTGTATTTTTGCATCTATTGTATAGAATCCACTATGTTCAAGTATTGTCTGTATTTCAGCAGTATCTTCCATAAGTGCAGCCATTTCTTCATCAGATGCATCTCCCATTTTTTCGTACATCTGTAGCATTTCCTGCTCTAAGTCGAACATATGCTGGAATGCCTCTCTTAAAACTTCTCTTATTGTTTTTCCTTTTCCAAGTACTGTGTGCTGATCTAAATAACCAACTGTAACCCTTGATGACCATTTTATATTACCTGCATCTGGCATTAATTTTTTAGTTATTATATTAAGGAAGCTCGACTTTCCTTCACCATTAGCACCTACTAGTGCTATATGCTCACCTTTTCTTATTCTGAATGATACGTTTTCAAGTATTACCCTAGCGCCAAATCCATGGCTAACATTTTCAACTACTAACATTTTTCCTCCTCTAAATACTTTTTTATTTTTTATATCAATTTTTATATTCACATATAATTGTAAGCAATAATTGCCGACTTACATTATAATATATTTTTTTTCGCTTTATTTCAAGACTTCCACACACTTTATTTGTTTTTCTGTAAGAATACCCAACATTTTATATTTGTGTTATAATAATGTCTTAGAATAAGGAGGTACACTACTTATGAAAAACGACAATAATAGTGATAATAAAATAAGAAGGAGAAAGGCCTCTTCTTCAAGTTCTTCTTCAAAGACGTCTGTTAGAAATTCTTCTGCTACTAGAGCTAGCAGTAGTAGCTCTTCTTCAAATAATAGTAGAGGTTCTAGCGGTTCATCTAGAAGTGTTAGGAATTCATCTTCTTCAAATGTAAAAAGAAAAAGAAGAGTTCCATCTAGTAAGAGAAAAAGAAAGGTTTCTAAGGTCAAGTTATTTGGTATGACATGCCTAGTTCTATTTGTTGTATTGGGTGCAGCTGCTGGTGGGTTAATATTCTCATCACTTAGAGATGTCAAACCTGTTACACTTGCCGATTTAAACAAAAGAACTTATGTAACTACTACACTTTTATACTCAAATGGAGAAAAAATGTCTACTGCACCTAGTGTAAATAAGAAGACCCCTGTTCCACTGTCACAGATGTCTCCTTATCTTAAAGAAGCTATAGTATCTATAGAAGATGAGCGTTTCTATCAGCATGGAGGTGTCGATCCTAAAGGTCTGGTAAGATCTGTTGTTATGAGACTATTTGGTAAAAGACAGGGTGGTTCTACTATAACTATGCAGGTATCTAAAATGCTTTTAACTAGTACTGAACAAACAATGTCTCGTAAAATAAAAGATATGTATTACGCTATTGAGATGGATAAAAAGCTCAAAAAAGACGATATACTTGAGTTATATTTAAACAACTTTTTCGTTGGTAAAGGTTTAGCTGGTGCCGAGGCCGGAGCTAGAGGATATTTTGATAAATCTGCAAAAGATCTTACTTTAGCTGAATCTGCGCTTCTTGCTGGTTCAACTAAAAACCCTTCAAAATACTCAGCTTATAAGAGTGCTAAGTTAGATGGAACTGAAACAAAAGAAGATTTAGACCATCGTATACTTACTTTTGTAAATACTGAAGATGATGACTTTGATGAACCTACTGAAGCTGAGTTAAAAATGGTAGATAAATTATACGAATGGGGGCTTATAAACGAAGGAACTTACAAACAGGCTAAAACAGCATCTATCGTTATAAGAAAAGCTGTAAATAACCCAGACGCTAAAGAAAGACAGGAAACTGTTCTTGCTAAAATGAAAGAATTAGGGTACATTACTCAGAAGGAATATACTGAAGCTTTAGCTGAAGAAATAGTTATAAAATTACCTGAAGAATCTAATAAGGTTTCTAACTCTGTAGAAGATTTAATAGAAAGCAAAGTTATTTCTGCACTTATAGATCAGGGTAATACTAGAGAAGAAGCTGAAAATATGTACTACAATGGCGGTCTTATAATAAATACTACAATAGACCCTAAAATCCAAGAAGCTATTGAAGCTGAATACAAAAATACAAATAACTTCCCTGGAAATATTGTAGGTCCTGATGGCGTTCTTCAGCCTCAGTCAGCTACAGTAATAATCGACTATAGAAATGGTCAGATAAAAGGGCTTGTAGGTGGTAGAAATATCTCTGGTAGAAAGACTCTAAATAGAGCTACTACTCCTAGACAGCCTGGTTCTACTATAAAACCTCTTGCAATATACACTCCTGCAATAGATACTATGTCTATTACACAGGCAACTGCTTTTAGTGATGCCAGAGGTGGATATAGATTCGAAGAAAATAGAAAATGGAATCCAAAAACTACTACTGCTGGTGCTGGTTCTATGAGTTTAAGATTAGGTTTAGCTAAATCTTCTAATACAGTCGCAGTTAAAGTTGCTGAGCTTCTTGGTGATTCATATGACGACTGTGTTGATGTTATGATAGATTACCTTAAAAACTTTGGTATAACATCACTTGCAGATAATAAAGCTACTACAGATTCTAATAATACAGATAGACGTTTCCCTGCACTTACACTTGGAGGTTTAACTTATGGTATATCTCCACTTGAAATGGCGACTGCTTATGGTGCATTAGCTAATGGAGGTCAATATATAGAGCCTACAATATTTACTAGTATAGAATCATTTGACCACCAGTCAATTGTAGATAGCAATCCAGAAAAGAAAAGAGTTGTCGATCCTCAGGTCGCATATGTTATGACAGACATGTTAAAAGCTGTTATAAATGAAGGTATTGCTAAAAAAGCAGCTCTTCCAAATGGAATGCCTACAGCTGGTAAAACAGGTACAACAAACAGCTCTAAAGAAGCTTGGTTTGTTGGATATACACCTTACTATGTTGGTGCTACATATATAGCTGACGACGCAGGTGTAAGAGATGCTGAAGGTAAAATAGTTAAAACTAGAAATATAGGTGGAGGAAGTACTTCTTCTGTTCTACTTTGGCAGAAAATAATGACTAAAATTCACCGGAATTTAGAGAAAAAAGACTTTGATAAGCCAGAAGGAATATACTTCACTAAAATAAATCTTCAGGATGGAGGAGCATCATCTTCTGGTTCTAATGCCGCATTTATCGATGGTACTAGCGCTACTAGAGTAACTACAGCTCCTTCTACAGAAAAGAAAGAAGATACTGCTGCTGAAAATCAGAATAATACAACTGGTAATGCTGGTGGTAACTCTGGCGGAGGAAATAACGGAAACTCTGAAAATAATGATAATAACAATAATAGTAACAACAATAATAATCCTTCTGATAACAACGCTGGAGATAATAATGCCAATAATAACAATGGAGGAAATAATGCTCCTGATAATGGTGGTAATACCGGCGATAATACTGGAGTAGGTAACTAATTTTTTTTAAAAATAAATAAAAAAATAAAAAGCTGTTGCACGATTTGCAACAGCTTTTTTAATGTTAATATTTTGATATAAGTTTTTTATTTTTCTTTTTTATTTATCGTAATTTTTTAATTGCTAATTATTTTTTCTTTTTATTAGCTTTTTCTATGTTTAATTTGTTTCCTTTTATTTTTTTATTTTTCATTTTTTCTATTACTGTTTTTGCTTTTTTCTTAGGAACTTCAACAAATGTAAATTTGTCATATATATCTATAGTACCTATTGTTTTTCCTGGTATTCCAGCTTCACCAGCTATTGCACCAAGTATATCCTTAGCCTGTACTCTCTGTTTTTTACCAACATTTATGAATAATCTTACCATACCATCTTTGGCACCTGAAGATTCTTCTCTTCTTCTATTTTTCTTAGGTTTTTCTTCTACTATTTCTTCTTTTTCTTCTTCACCCATAGCTAATTTAAGAAGTGCTGCAGCTATATCAACCATTGAATAATCTACATCTTCATTTTCACAGAAGTTTTCTAACCACTGTATCTGTTTAGCAAGTTTTCCTTCGTTGGCAACTCTCTTAACTTCTTCAAAGAATGCTCCAACCTTTTTCTCTTCAACATCGCCTACCGTAGGTATTGAATGTTTTTCAAGTTTTGATTTAGTGTATCTTTCTATATCTTTCATTTTTCTCATATCTCTTCCGTATACGAATGAGAATGAAAGACCTTCTCTACCTGCTCTACCAGTTCTACCTATTCTATGAACATAGTACTCTTCGTCCTGTGGTAAATCGAAGTTGAATACGCATTCAACATCATCAACATCTATACCTCTAGCTGCAACGTCTGTAGCAACTAGTATGTCTATAGTACCATTTCTGAATTTATCCATTACGATATCTCTCTGTACCTGTTTTAAATCTCCATGTAATGCATCTGCAAAGTATCCTCTACCCTGTAATTCACCTACAAGTTCGTCCGCACCTTTTTTTGTATTACAGAAAACTACAGAAAGCTTTGGATTGTAAACATCTATTAATCTTGATAAAACTTCTATTTTATTAGAAGATCTTGTTTCTATGTAGTACTGTTTTATATTTTCAACAGTTAATTCTTTTCTAACAACTTTTATATGTTCTGGTTCGTTCTGATATTTTTTAGTAAGCTCAAGTATTGCTTTTGGCATAGTAGCTGAGAAGAATGTAGTCTGTCTTTCTTCTGGAACATTTTCTAGAATAGTTTCTATATCTTCTCTGAATCCCATGTCTAGCATTTCATCTGCTTCATCAAGTACGACCATCTTAACATTTTCTGGTTTTATTGTTTTTCTTTTTATATGGTCTATAGTACGTCCTGGAGTACCGATTATAACCTGTACACCGCCTTTTAAAGCCTTTATCTGTCTATCTATAGGCTGTCCTCCATATATAGGAAGAGTTTTTATTCCCTGCATGTATTTTGCAAGTTTTCTTATTTCCTGAGATACCTGTATAGCAAGCTCTCTTGTAGGACAAAGTACTATAGCCTGAAGTGATCTATCATTTGGATCTATCTTTTCAAGTATAGGGATTGAGAAGGCTGCAGTTTTACCTGTACCTGTCTGTGCCTGTCCTATTACATCTTTACCTTCTAATATTACTGGTATTGACTTTGCCTGTATTGGAGATGGCTCTTCAAACCCCATTTCAGCTATTGCTTTCTTTATATTCTGATTTATGTCTAAATCTTCAAATCTTTTTATTTCCATAAATAATTCCTTTCCGTCTCTAATCTAAATACTAACTTTTCTATTATATACCCTTACAGAACTTATGTAAACCTAAAACGTCAAAATAAACTTCGTATAACACTCTAAAATATCTAGAAAAAATGTTTTCCATATAATTCGAAACGTATCGAATATTATTTTTTTTTGTTTTTTAGATCTTATTTTTGTTTTTTTTAATCACATATAACATATTATTATTTGATATCTTTTATCATTTTTATTTATTTCTGTTTAAGTCTTTTTTAAAAGGGGTATATCATAAGCAATGTTATTATTACTAAATAAAAATCATATTTTATGCAGATAATTTTATTTTTATACTTATATATTTTTTTATAATCAAAATCAGAGTTTTCTGAAATTATACATGTTTTTACTATATGTATCACTTTTTTCTATATACGATGTAAACATTTTTCAAAAAATATATAAAAATATTTGTATTTTCGTGTATACAATATGTAAAATTTATGGTAATATAACAATTGCAGATTATTTTATTTTTTATATAATTTTTTTATTATGGAGGTAACCAAATGACTACAGCTTGGAATGGTTTTAAAACTGGAAACTGGAATAAAGAAATAGACGTTAGAGATTTTATCCAGTTAAACTACACTCCTTATGAAGGAGATGCTTCTTTCTTAGCAGGAGAATCAGAAAGAACTAAAAAATTATGGGATGAAGTTGCTGATCTTTGTAAAAAAGAAATAGCTAATGGTGGAACTCTTGATGTTGACACTACAACTATAACAGCAATAGATGCTTACAAACCAGGATACATAGACAAAGAGTTAGAACAGATAGTAGGGCTTCAGACAGATGCTCCTTTAAAAAGAGCTATAATGCCTTACGGTGGTATAAGAATGGTAGAAAATTCTTGTAAAGCTTATGGATATGAATTAGATCCAGAAGTATCTAAAATATTCACTAAATATAGAAAAACTCACAACCAGGGTGTTTTCGATGCTTATACTAAAGAAATGAGAGCATGCAGAAAATCTGGTATAATAACTGGTCTTCCAGATGCTTACGGAAGAGGTAGAATAATAGGAGACTACAGAAGAGTTGCTCTTTATGGTGTAGACAAATTAATAGAAGACAAAATGGCTCAGAAAAATTCTTTAGAGCTATCAACAATAGATGAAGATACAATAAGATTAAGAGAAGAAATATCTGAACAGATAAACGCTTTAGAAGCATTAAAAAGAATGGGTGAAAGCTACGGATTTGATATATCTAGACCAGCTGAAAACTCAAAAGAAGCTGTTCAGTGGTTATACTTCGGATATCTTGCAGCAGTTAAAGATCAGAACGGTGCTGCAATGTCATTAGGTAGAACTTCTACTTTCCTTGACATATACTTTGAAAGAGATTTAAAAGCTGGAACAATAACAGAAGAAGAAATACAGGAATTAATGGACCACTTTGTTATGAAATTAAGAATGGTTAGATTCCTTAGAACTCCAGAATACAATGAATTATTCTCAGGAGACCCAACTTGGGTAACTGAATCAATAGGTGGTATGGGAATAGATGGTAGAACATTAGTAACTAAAAACTCATTCAGAGTTCTTAACACTCTTTACACTCTTGGACCATCACCAGAACCAAACTTAACAGTACTTTGGTCTACTAGACTTCCTCAGGGATTCAAAGATTTCTGCTCAAAAGTATCTATAGACACTAGTTCAATACAGTACGAAAATGATGACTTAATGAGAGAATACTGGGGAGATGACTACGGTATAGCTTGTTGTGTATCTGCAATGAGAATAGGTAAACAGATGCAGTTCTTCGGAGCAAGAGTTAACGTAGCTAAAACTCTACTTTACTCTATAAACGGTGGGGTTGATGAAAAATCAGGTGCTCAGGTAGGACCTAAATTCGAACCAATAACTTCTGAATACTTAGATTACGATGAAGTAATGTCAAAATTCGACTTATTCACTGATTGGTTAGCAAAATTATATGTAAATACATTAAATGTTATACATTACATGCATGATAAATACTCTTATGAAGCATTAGAAATGGCTCTTCATGATAGAGATGTATTTAGAACTATGGCTTGTGGTATGGCTGGTTTATCAGTTTGTGTTGACTCATTATCAGCTATAAAATACGCTAAAGTTAAAACTATAAGAAATGAAGAAGGAATAGCTGTTGACTTCGAAGTTGAAGGAGATTATCCAAAATACGGAAACAACGATGATAGAGCCGATGAAATAGCTGTATTCATAGTTAAAGACGTAATGGAAAAAATAAAGAAAAACAAAACTTACAGAAACTCTTACCCAACTCAGTCAATATTAACAATAACTTCAAACGTTGTTTACGGTAAGAAAACTGGTAACACTCCAGACGGAAGAAGAGCTGGTGAACCATTTGCTCCAGGTGCTAACCCAATGCACGGAAGAGATAACAGCGGTGCTTTAGCTTCTCTAGCTTCAGTTGCTAAACTTCCATACGAATACTCTCAGGATGGTATATCAAATACATTCTCAATAGTACCAAAATCTTTAGGTAAAGACATGGATGAAAGAGTAACTAACCTTTCAGCTATGTTAGATGGATACTTTGCTCAGAAAGCTCATCACCTAAATGTTAACGTATTTGATAGAGCTACTCTTGAAGATGCTATGGAACACCCAGAAAAATACCCACAGTTAACAGTTAGGGTTTCTGGATACGCAGTTAACTTCATAAAATTAACTAGAGAACAGCAGTTAGACGTTATAAACAGAACATTCCACAACAAAATGGCTTAATCAGAAGTAACTTATCCTTTCTGATTGGCAGAAAGGCTTGGTTTAAATGGTAAAAGGAAGAATACATTCAATAGAAACTTTCGGGACCGTAGACGGTCCCGGAATAAGATATATAGTATTTTTACAGGGCTGCCCTTTAAGATGTAAATACTGCCACAATAGAGATACATGGAATAAAAATGGCGGTACTGAAAAGACAGCCGAAGAAGTTGTTCAAGATGCTTTAAAATATAAAACATATATGGAGTTTTCTGGTGGTGGACTTACTGCCTCTGGTGGTGAAGCTACTGCACAGCCTGAATTCCTATATGAGCTCTTTAAAGAAGCAAAGAAAAATGGATTAAATACTTGTTTAGATACATCAGGATGCACTAAAGCAACTGATATAGCACATATACTAGAACTAACTGACACAGTTCTTTTAGATCTAAAACATATGATTCCTGAAGATGCAAAATCACTTGCTGGAATCGATATAAATTCAGCTATAGAATTTGCTAGATATCTTGATGAAAAAAACATCCCTGTTTGGATAAGACATGTTCTTGTTCCAGGGGTTACAGATTCAGAAGAAAACCTAAACAAAATGGGTGAATTTGTATCTACTCTACACAATGTAGACCGTTTTGAAATCCTTCCTTATCACACTTTAGGTGTTCACAAATGGGAAGAACTTGGACTAAAATATCCTCTTGAGGGAGTTCCTCAGGCTGAGGATGAAGATGTAAAAAGAGCTAAAGATATCATAGAAAAATATGGTGTCGAAGTATACAACAAATTTGATTAATTTTAATCCCCAATCTACTTTTGGTTGGGGATTTTTTATATCTATAATAATAGTTTTTATCAGAAATTTATAATATAATTATAATTAGAAGTAAACAATTATATATTTAAAATAGAGAGGGGATATTTATATGAACTTTGAAAACTGTGTAAAAGAAAGAAGAAGTGTCAGAAAATTTACTGAAGAAAAGATTTCTCATGAAACTTTTGAAAAAATAATTGAATTAGCTAGATTTGCTCCATCATGGAAAAATTCTCAGACTGCAAGATATCATATAATAGAAGATACTGATATAAAAACTAAAGTAGCTGAAGAAGCTGTTATGAACTTTGTATTTAACGAGAAAACAATAAAAAGAGCTCCTGCTCTAGTAGTACTTACTGCTGTAGGTAAAAAAAGCGGATACGAAGAAGATGGTAGCTTCTCTACTTCTAAAGAAGACCGTTGGGAAGTATTTGATGCAGGTATAGCTTGTCAGACATTCTGCTTATCTGCTTATAATGAAGGTGTTGGAAGTGTTGTTCTTGGAATATTTGACGATAAAAAAGTTAAAGAAATATGCGAAATTCCAGAAGAAGAAAATGTAATGGCACTTATAGCTGTTGGATACAGAGATGGTGAAGCTAAAGCTGCTCCAGAAAGATTAGAAGTTAAAGATTTAGTTTCTTTTAAATAATTACAAAAAGACTCATCAATCCAATTAATTTTGGACGATGAGTCTTTTATTTTTATATTATTCTACTTCACAAACTATTGTTTCAATAGTTGCCATAGCACCTTCTATAAGTGCTTCTATATCTAATTTTTCTTCTGATTTTTCTATTCTTTCTAATTTAGGTTTTGTTATAGGTTTCTTAGGAGCAAATACACTACAGCAATCCTCTTCTGGAACTATTGATATATCATAAGTCCCTATTTCCTGAGCTATATCTATTATATCTGATTTATCCATAGCTATAAGTGGTCTAAACACTGGTAAACTACAAACTGCATTAGTACAAGTTAATCCATATATAGTCTGAGATGCAACCTGTCCTATACTTTCACCTGTAACTATAGCTTGACAATGTCTCTGCTCTGCTAATCTCTGAGTTATCATCATCATAAATCTTCTTGAATGTATAGTAGTCTCTTCTCTATTTAATTTTTCAGTTATTTCTTTTTCTATTTCAAGTATATTGCAACAATGTACTTTTATTGGTCCACAGTATCTTGAAAGAGTTCTAGCTAAGTCTAAAACTTTTTCTCTAGATCTTTCACTAGTGAATGGGTATGTGTGGAAGTGTATACATTCTATATCCATACCTCTCTTAGCAACCATCCAAGTAGCTACTGGGCTGTCTATCCCTCCTGAAAGAAGTGACATAGCTTTACCAGCAGTTCCCATTGGTAATCCACCATAACCTGGTACAGAGTCTGTATAAACCATTGTATTTAACTCTCTGTATTCACATCTAACCTTAACTTCTGGATTTCTAACATCAACTTTTATTCTGTCCTTAACATTAGAAAGTATATATCCTCCGATATCTATACTCATTTCCTGAGATGTAAGTGGAAGAGATTTATCTCCTCTTCTTGATTCAACTTTGAAAGTCTTAGCACCTTCTTCTATCTTCTGTTCGATTAATTTTAAAGCTGTAGCTTTTAGTACATCGTAGTCTTTTTCAGCTTTTACTCCTGGACAAACTCCTACTATACCAAAAACTTTTCTAACTTCTTCCATTACTTCTTCATAATTGTCGTCATTTACATCAACGTATATTCTTCCATATTCTTTGTAAACATTGTATTCACCTAGTGGTTTAAGCATATTTTTTATATTTTTTATAAGCTTATTTTCGAAAAGGTATCTATTTTTTCCTTTTACTCCTATTTCTCCGTATTTAACTATTAATATATTGTACAAATCGGCACCTCTTTTCAATTATTTTTTATATTCTCTCTAACCTTTGTATTTTAATTATTTTCTTATTCTGATTATCTTTCTTAAATCTTCAACAGAATCCCTTAATATCTCTACAGCCTTAACTATTTCTTCTTCTGTATTCATATCAGATAAACTAAATCTTATTGCTCCTTCTATCTCATCTGGTGTAAGTCCCATAGCATTTAGCACATGACTTCCCTTTTTCTTTGATGAGCAAGCAGAACCTGTAGAAACATATACTTCCTTCTGTTCAAGATAATGTAAAAGCACTTCTCCTCTTACATCTTCAAAAGATACATTTAATATATGACAAACTCCATCTTCTGGAGAATTTATCTTAACACCCTCTATATTTTTTAATATCTCTTCTTTTAAAAGATTCTTCAACGAATTCATTTTTTCTATAGATCCATTTAAATCAGAGAATAATTTTGATACTGCAGCTCCCATGCCGTATATTCCAGGCACATTTTCTGTTCCAGATCTTAAATTACTTTCCTGACCTCCACCAGTTACAAGTGGCTTAAAATTATTTCCATCCTTCATATACATAAATCCTATTCCCTTTGGACCATGTATTTTATGGGCACTGACACTCATAAAATCTATATTGTACCTAGATGGTCTAAATTCTACCTTTCCATATCCCTGAACAGCATCTACATGGAAAAATACTTTATTCTTTCTATTTTTTAGTAAGTTGCCTATTTCCTTTATCGGCTGAATACTTCCAACCTCGTTATTTACAAACATAACACTGACTAAAATAGTATCTTCTCTTAAACTCTTCTCTACATCCTCTATACTTATCTTTCCTTCAGAATCTACAGGTAGATATGTAACATCAAATCCATCCTTTTCTAAATCCTCTAAAGTGTTTAAAACTGATGGATGCTCTATAGAAGTAGATATTATATGTCTTCCTCTCTGCTTATTGAGATTTGCACAACTTCTGATAATCATATTGTTGCATTCTGTTCCACCAGAAGTAAACACAATCTCTTTTTCCTTAGCTCCAAGAGTCTTAGCGATATTTCTTCTTATATCTTTTATATTCTTTTCTATTTTCATACCCATTCTGTGCGCTGCAGATGGGTTTTCATAGTCTTCTGTAAGTGCTTTAACCATACTATCAACTACTTCCTGATATGGTTTTGTAGTCGCACTATTATCTAAATATATTCCCATTGATAACACCTTTCCTCGCTTAAAAAGTATTTAAAACGTATATCATTTTATTATAGCATATTTTTACTTTTAAAAATATACGATTATAATATTTATCACTTTCTTATTTGAATTTTATTTTTAATGCAATTAAATTTCTTCTTATTAAATTCATTTTTAAAAGAGTTATTTTTTTAACATAATTACAGGTATTTTTATATCTTTTAAAACGTATATAATAATATTTTATTATAGATAATTTTCTTGTTACAACCTATACCTTTTTAAATTTTTCATACTAAATTTGTTTAAATTTCAACATTTAGATATAAATTTTAAATTCTTTACAAGAAAACGTTAATCTTGTATACATTATTATACAAATATACTATTTGTATTTTATCATCTATAGATAAATACAATATTAAATTTTTCTTACTCTAATTGACAAATTTATATTTATTTAACTTTATAATAAATATTCATTGATTTTTTAATGATTTTTTGTTAAAATTTAATTAAGGTTATCCCCCTGGTAACCCCAGTTAGTTAATATATCTATTCCCAGTACCCTTTCAAAGGGATATATTTTATGTTTATTGAATTTAGTGTGAAAATTACGGAAGTTTTCACACAAGAAAAAAGAAGCTTACCCCGAGCTTCTTTTTTCATGCCTATTTTTAAATTTTTAATTATATTAATTCATCTCTATTTTTTAATACATTTAAGAATTTTTTAGTTCTTTCATTCTGATATATACAAAAAGAAGGGCAGTATCTTTGATACTGTCCTCCTAGCTGATTTTATATAATTAACTCAAGAGAGTAATTAACTGATCATTAAGATAATACTTTTGCAAAGAACTCTTTTGTTCTTTCATGTGTTGGGTTATTAAATACCTCTTCTGGAGTATTATCTTCTATTATTTTTCCTTCATCTACAAATATAACTCTATCCGCTACTTCTTTAGCAAATCCCATTTCGTGAGTTACTATTGCCATTGTCATACCATCCTGTGCTAGTTCTTTTATAACTTCAAGAACTTCTTTAACCATTTCTGGGTCAAGTGCTGATGTAGGTTCGTCAAATAACATCATATCTGGTTCCATAGCAAGTGCTCTTGCTATAGCAATTCTCTGTTTCTGACCACCTGATAACTGTGCTGGATAAGTATCTTTTTTGTCGTAAAGTCCAACTCTTTTTAAAAGAGTTTCAGCTTTCTTTTCAGCCTCTTCTTTACTCATCTTTTTAAGAGTTATAGGAGCTAAAGTTACATTTTCTAATATTGTTTTGTGTGGGAAAAGATTGAAGTGCTGGAACACCATTCCTATGTTCTGTCTTACTTCATCTATATTTGTATTTTTATCTACTAAGCTTTTTCCTTCAAATATTATATCCCCTGATGTAGGAGTTTCTAAAAGGTTCATACATCTTAATATTGTACTTTTACCAGATCCAGATGGACCTATTATAACTAGTATTTCACCTTTTTCAATTTCTAAATCTATACCTTTTAGTACCTCGTGGTCACCAAAAGATTTATGTAAATCTTTTATCGTAATCATAATTCTCACTTTCCTTTATCTATAATTAATTTGATGCAGCCATCTTCTTTTCAAGAAGACCAACTAGTTTTGATAGAGTAAATGTTAATACGAAGTAGATTGCCGCTGCGAATAGATATGGGCCAAAACTATCGTATGTAGCATTTTTAACTGTATTAGCAGTAAACATTATGTCGATTACTCCTATGAATGATAGTATTGCTGATTCTTTTACTAATGAAACAAATTCATTCGCTAATGATGGAAGTATGTTTTTAACTGCCTGAGGAACTATTACGTGTTTCATAGTTGCCCAGTAGCTAAGCCCTAGTGATCTACTTGCTTCCATCTGACCTTTATCTACTGACTGTATTCCAGATCTCATTATCTCTGCTACGTATGCACCAGAGTTTATAGATAATGCAAAAGCACCTGCTATAAAGTCACTTGGTATTCCAAATAAACTTGGGAAATTAATTCCAACCTGTGGAAGTCCGTAATATATGATTGATAACTGTACTAAAAGTGGTGTATCACGAATTACTTCTATATATATTGTTGATAATGCTTTGAATATGCCATTTTTTGACATTTTAGCTAAGCAAAGTATAAGCCCTATTATAAAACCAAAGAATAATGCTATAAATGATATTTCTATAGTTGTTAATGTTGATTTTATAAAGGTTGGTAAATATGGTCCTACAAAATCAAAACTCATGTTATATCTCTCCTATCCCCTTACAAAAGAATTCTTATTCTTTATCGTATTTGTTTCTTATTATTCCTGAGCAGCTAAAGCTGAATTGTCTTCTAATGATTTCTGAAGATCGTTAGCTACGAAATCTTTTACTGCTTTGTTTATTGCTTCTAAGTATGCTGTGTTGTTTCCTTTTTTAACTGCTATAGCCATACTTTCTTCTGCATCACCTTCTGGTAAATTGAAGCTAGATAATGCTATACCATCTATCTGATTTATGTTTATTAAACCAACTGTATCATTAACTATTACTGCATCTACATTTCCATTTTTAAGTTCCATCATTAAATCTGGCACTGATTCAAGAGATTTTAATCCAGTACATCCTATTTTATTAGCGTATGTTTCCTGTATTGAACCTTTCTGAGCTGCAACTTTCATTGATTTAACCTGATCTTCAGAAGTTATTTTATCTTCTTCACCTTCTCTTACTATAAGTACGTTTTTACCAGTGTAGTATACATCTGAGAAATCTACATTTTTCTTTCTTTCTGGAGATGGAGACATTCCTGATATAACCATATCAACTTTGTCTGCTTTTAAAGCTCCTACTAATCCATCAAATGTCATTTCTTTGAATTCTACGTCTACTCCGATTTCTTTAGCTACTGCATTTGCTAAATCTGCATCAACACCTGCTATTTTATCTGCTCCGTCTTTTGTTGAATGGAATTCAAATGGTGGATAGTCAGCTGACATAGCTACTACTAATTTACCACTTTCTTTTACTGCGTCTAGTTTATCTGCTGCTTCAGAAGATTCTTCTCCTCCTCCGTTGCCACAAGCTACTAAACCTAAAGATAATACCATTGCCATTCCTAAACTTACTAATTTTTTCATTTTCATTTTAATTACTCTCCTTCATGTTATAAATTTTTTATTATTTTTTATTTTAGTCATTATTTAAAATCAGCTTTTGTATATTACTATTTATTTTCCTGTGTTGCTAAATCTGTATTTTCTTTTAATGATTTTTCAAACTCATTAGTTTTGAAGTTACTTACTGCTTTATTTACTGCTTCTAAGAAAGCTTTGTTGTTGTCGTCCTGTTTTACAGCTGCTGCCATACCTTCTTCAGAATCTCCTGCTGGAAGTTCTAAGTTAGCCTGAACAAGTCCACCCATTTCCTGCATGTTTAATATACCAACTGTATCGTTTACTACTACTGCATCTACATTTCCATTTTTAAGTTCTGTCATAACATCTGGTATAGCTTCAAGAGATTTTATAGAAGTACATCCAAGTTTTGTTACATATGCTTCCTGTATTGAACCTTTCTGAACTGCTATCTTAAGATTTTTTAATTCATCTACTGATTTTATTTTATCTTCTTCTCCTTCTTTAACTGCTACTATGTTTTTACCAGTGTAGTATAAATCTGTAAAGTCTACGCTTTTATCACGTTCTGGTGTTGGAGACATTCCTGAAAGTATGATATCAATTTTATCTGCTTTTAATGCTCCTATAAGTCCATCAAATGTTATTTCTTTGAATTCTGCCTCTACACCTAATTCTTTAGCTATTGCTTCTCCTAGATCTTTGTCAACTCCTGCTATCTGATCTGAACCACTAGCAGTTGAGTGGAACTCAAATGGTGGGTAGTCTGGGTATATACCTACAACTAATTTTCCACTTTCTTTTACCTGTTCTAATTTGTCTGATGTTGATGAAGTTGAAGCTTCTTTATCTTCTCCTCCACTGCAGGCTACTAAGCCTAAAGATAATACCATTGCCATTCCTAAGCTGATTAATTTTTTCATTTTCATATGAAACCACTCCTTTTTTTAATTTTTCCTTTTTTGTTTTTTAGTTTTTTTGGTATTTTGGTAGTTTGTCGCCAATCTGAATTGGTAGTTCAGATACAACTGTCCAGTTTTGAGTAATAAAAAAGTCCCCTAGCTAATTTTACTTAGCTAAGAGACGAATTAACCGCGTTACCACTCTTATTGATAGGTTTAAATACTATGTAGTAATTAGTGAATTCTTTTTAGTCTTTCGAATTTAGGAATAAAAAAATCTCTTAGTCCGAAGACTAAGAGACGAATTAACCGCGTTACCACTCTTATTGATAAGTATTTCTACCTACCCTCTCAAACCCTTAAGGCGGGCGACCTAATTCCATACTATTATTTCTGGAATTCTCCTCAAAAGTTCTCTTCACTCTATACTTCATTATCGGACTCACACCAAACTCCGACTCGCTGGAAATCCATTATAGGCTACTCTCTTTGTCACTGGATTTATATGTCTTTCAGTTGTTGATTATTATTATACTTTTACTATTTCTTTTTGTCAACAATTTTTTGAAAATTTTTTTACTTCTTTATTTTTACTCTTTTATTTGTATCTTCCATCTCTTTTACAAATCTAGATACCTGTATTTTTTTTGAGTATCTATTTTTAGGAGAACTTATACAAACATTATTCTTCGCTCTTGTAACCGCTACATACATAAGTCTTCTTTCTTCCTCTATCTGAGATTCTTTTTTATCATCATCTTCAATATCACATGTCTTTTCATGCGGAGAAATTCCTTCACTTGCTCCAATTACATATACATTTTCAAATTCAAGCCCTTTTGCACTGTGCATTGTGGTAAATATTACTCCATCTTGCTGCGAATTTAGAGTATTTTCTTCTGCCTTTTTCTTTATCATTTCAATATGATCTAAAAATTCTTTTATCGTTTTGAAATTTACAGCAGAGCTTTCAAATTCATTCATTATCTCTATAATTCCAGCTGGCTTAATTTTTCTATTTTGACAATAATCCAGAATATATCTATCATAATCCAATGTAGACCTTATATATGATATTGCGTACTTAGGCTGCAAAGTTTTTATATATCCCATATCTATATCTAGTTCTTCTAAAGTTCTAATCTGTATCTTTTTTAAATCACATTCAGACATAAGGCATCCGATAAAGTTTTTAGACGCCTTCGCCTTTGATATAGCTACTTTTGGAATATATCTAAGAGGTCTATTTATTATTCTCTCCCAATCCATATTCCTATTAGGATCTAATGCCAATTTTAAATATGATATAATGTCACAAATTGCCCAATGACTGTATATAGTTACCACAGAGTCCTTTACACTAAATGGAATTCTCATATTCATAAAAACGTCTACAAGAGCTCTCGACTGAATATTAGTCCTGTATATGACCGCATATTCACTGTACTCATCGTCGTTTTCTTGTACTTTTTTCTGTATTTCCTTAGCTATAAATGTAGCCTCTTCTTCCGGGTCATAAGGCTCTATATACCTAACAGATGCACCCTCTCCAGATGCACATTTTATAGTTTTTTCAAATCTATTTAAGTTGTTTTTAATTAAGCTGTTTGATATATCTATAATCTCTTTTTTAGAGCGATAATTTACATCAAGAAAAATCTTCTCAGTACCTCCAAAGTACTTTTCAAATTCTAAAAGAAAATCTGGTCTAGCACCTCTAAATCCGTAAATACTCTGGTCTTCATCTCCAACAGCAAATATATTATTTAAAGGATTTGCAATCATTCTTATAATCTCAAATTGTACCCTATTTATATCCTGAAACTCATCTATAAGTATATATTTATACACATTTCTTACAAAATCCAATCTATTTGGATATTCTTTAAGCATATAATATGTTCTAATAAGCATATCATCAAAATCTATTTTTCTTACATTTTCCTTATAACCTTCATACATAGAGTATACTCTTGTAAAATCATCCCTTGTGAGTACATCAGAATTAAAATCAGAAGGATTCATTAGTTCATTTTTTATATAAGAAATCTCAGTCATTATCTGAGTAATTGTATCATCGTCATCAGTATTTTCTATTTTAAGATTTTTTATTATATTCTTTATAGCATATCTTTTTTCTTTGTCATCGACTATACTTTTTAGCTGCAGATTTTCAAAATATCTCAACATCCTAAAGAATACCGAGTGGAAAGTACCACATGTAACTTTTGCTAATCTAACATCATTAGATATTGCCATTAATCTATTTTTCATTTCCATAGATGAAGCCTTTGTAAAACTTATCGCCAAAATTCTAGCTCCTGGAATATTTTTATTGAGAACCATATTTGCAATTCTATATGTTATAACTCTAGTCTTTCCAGAACCAGGACCTGCAAGAACCATGCAAGGGCCCTCTATATGCTCTACAGCCTTTAATTGGTTTTCATTTAAACTATCTAAATTCATACTTTTCTCCTCCTTTCTCAAAAGTCTTATCTATTGTAAGTATCAACATATATTTTCATTTTTATATCTATTCATTGACAGTTGTCAAAGTTGATATTGTTTTTAACTCTTCTAGTACATAAGGAGAATTATCTTGAGAAGTCATTACAGTTATTAAATCGCCATGTATAAGCGTTAAATCACCTTTTGGAATTATTTCCTTTTCTCCCCTATTTACAGCAACTATTAAAGATGTTTCCGGCCATTTTATCTCTTTTATCTTTTTACCATCTGCCATACAATCCATATCTATTGAAACTTCAAGCAATGTTTTCTGTTTAGACGCACCTTTATATTCGTTTGCACTGTGTTCTCTAGCAAGAAGTCTATCAAGTAGGCTTTCATATATAGGCTCTCCTTTTAATACATCTGCTGTCAACTGCGCAACTACACTAACTATTGCAAGTGGTAGTAGATGAGCAAGAGATCCTGTCATTTCTGAAATTAATATTATACCTGTTATAGGTGCCTTTACTATTGCAGCAAAATGTCCTGCCATAGCTAGTACGACAAAGTTCATTATATATATACTAGGTATTCCAAGATATCTTATTGATATAAGTCCAACTATATTTCCTACAAGTGCACCAAGTACTAAAAGTGGGAAGAATATCCCTCCTGGCACTCCTGATCCAAAACATATAAACGTAAAAATAAATTTAACTACTAAAAATACTATTAATGTCATAAGCATAAAATCTGTGCTTTGAAGCTCCATTATAAGCTCATGTCCACCACCTATAAGTATTGGTGAAATCATTCCTATAACACCTGTTATAAAAAATGGTATCATTATTTTTACATATCTATTTAATTTACTTTCCTTAAACATCTTTTGAGTTTTTAGTATTCCACTATTGAATATAACACCGCTAATTCCAACAGCTATCCCCAATATTATAAGTACCCAGTAATATTTTATCGGCATTATATTTAACTGATTAAACTTTAAAGATGGTATTATACCAAAGAACTGTTTTGCAACACAATCGGCTGTAAGTGATGCAATCATAGCAGACAATAAAATCATTGGCGAGAAGTTTTTATGAGCCTCCTCAAGTGCAAACATAACTCCAGACATAGGTGCATTAAATGCTGCTGAAAGGCCTGCACTAGCTCCACAAGTAGTTAGATACACTTCTTCATAGTCTGGCTTCTTCCCTTTTTTAGAGAATTCTTCACCTATACATCCACCCATCTGAACAGAAGGGCCCTCTCTACCCACAGAAAGACCTGCACCTAAACAGATTACTCCCCCTACAAACTTATAAAATAATACCTTCATCCGGTTTATGCTTAATTTTCTTGAAAGTATTCCCTCTAACTGTGGTATACCACTTCCTGAAATCATAGGCTCTTTCTTTACAAATTCTGCAACTACAAAAGCCGATGCCGCAAGTAATATAAATACCGCTGGTATCATAAGTATATTTTTATCCGCATATCCATAAAGATAATTAAAAAATACAGCTAATTTTGATGCTAATATTCTATAAACAACTATAACAACACCTGTTATTATTCCGACCATAAGTGAATCCAAAATAAGCCTATTTTTTATAGTTCTAGTTCTCTGAAATATATCAGAAATCTTTAATCCTTTTCCGTCCATAATTCACCTCTCGCATTAATATCCTTTTTTATTTTTATTTCAATTTTTATTATTACTTTACTTGAAATTTTCACACTCTATTAGTATATCATAAATTTTCTTAAAAAAAGATTTTGCCATTATTCCGAAAGTTTTTATTTGTATCTTTATAATATAAAAATAATAAAAAAGGGAGATTTATATCGATAAAGTACCGATATAATATCTCCCTATAGTTTCTATAATGATTTTTTAATCAATTATATATTATTCTTCTCTCTGTTTTATTGTAACTGTAGCATTTTCAGGTTTAACTGGATCACCAACTGTTAATCCTTCTATTTCTGAATCAGGGCAAACATCTTTCCATGCTTTAGCCATTACATCTTCAACAGATAAGTTTTTGTCTTCTATTATTCCTAATCTTAAATAATCTTCAGCTATTTCTTCAAGAGCCTGTTTTGTGAATTCATCAGATAATCCGAAATGTAAAGTATTCCAGAATTCTAACTGATCTTCTTCTTTACCAGTCATTTTATCTGTATCGTACATTATCTGCACTGCATCATTTGGCTGTAAACGAGCAAATTCACCAGCACGTTTTATAGCTTTAACAACATATTTAGCATGAACTGGGTTATCTTTTATAAAGTCATTGTTCATTGCTGTTACACAACAAGCTTCATCCTGGAATTCAGGGCTGTGAGTTATAGAGCATATCATACGCATATCATCTCTATATGTTGAAAGTACAAAGTAATCAGAGAATATAGAAGCATCAACTTCTCCATTTTCCATAGCTGCAACTGTAGCTGCACTATCTTCTATATTTTTGAATTTAACATCTTTAGTTGGGTCTATTCCGTATTCATCTAATAAACGGTAGCTTATATTCTGGTCAGAGTTACCTATACCATCGTGTATAGCTATAGTTTTTCCTCTTAAATCTTCTACTGATTTTATAGGACTATCTTTTGGTACGAATATTGATTTACATCCTATATGTGCACCTGCAACGAATGTCATATTAACACCTTTTGTTACTGGTACAAGCATAGTTGCTATATGGTCAGTTCCCCATAAAGCTTTACCATTACCTACAGTTTCAACAACTGAACTACCCTGAACGTATTTAGCATTGATTCCGTATTCTTTGTAGTATCCAAGCTGTTCAGCTAAGTATTTAGCAGAAACACACTGTCCACCGTTGAATAAGTAGTTTAATTCTGTTCCGAAAGCTGGTTCTTTTTTCATTGCTTCCCAATCTTCTTCTGAAACCGCTTCTGGTTTTTCCATGTTTACATTTGCTTCCTGTTTTGCAGGTTCTTTTGATTCTTCTGTAGCTTCTTTTTTACCACAAGCAACAGTAGAGATCATCATAGCAGAAACTAAAGCTAATGCCATAAATTTTTTAAATCCTTTGTTCATAAAATATATCCTCCTCTAAAAATATATAACCAAATTTAAATGGTTTTTGGTACTAAGTTATAGATTTTGGTAAATTATCTTTTACCTGCGAAATGAAGTTTATTTAATATATCATTTCTATATTTAACGAATTTTTCTGATGCTCTATCTCTAGGATAGCTATCATCTATTTTTATATCTGCAACAACACGTCCTGGATTTGCTTCTAGAACTATTACTCTAGTTCCCATATATATTGCTTCGTCTACATCGTGTGTTACCATTATTGCAAGCTGACCTTTTTCCTGCCACATTCTTATAATCTCGTCCTGCATATTCATACGTGTAAATGCATCAAGTGCTCCTAGTGGTTCGTCAAGAAGTAAAACATCTGGTTCATTTATAAGAGAACGAACTAGAGCAACCCTCTGTGCCATACCTCCTGATAACTGCCCTGGATAATCATCTTTAAATGCTTCAAGTCCGATTACTTTAAGCATACGTTCAACTTTAGGTTCATTTCCTTTTAATTTTCCCTGCATTTTTAAACTAAATGCTATATTATCTTCAACTGTAAGCCATGGGAATAATGTTGGTTTCTGGAATACCATACCTCTTTCTGGAGATGGCTCTAAAACTTCTTTCCCATCCATAGTTACTTTTCCTGTTGTAGGGTTTATAAGACCTGCTATAAGACGAAGAATAGTCGATTTACCACATCCTGATGGCCCAACAAGACTTATAAATTCTCCACTTTTCATTGTTAAATCTACGTTGTTAAGTGCATGAGTTACCTCATCAGTTTCTATCTTTGCGAAACTTTTAGATACTTTTTCTAATTTTAATACTACTTCTTTTTCTGCCATTATTTCACAACTCCATTCTGCCATCTTAATACACGTTTTTTGATTAAATCAAGTATTTTAGTAACAACTGTGAATATGAAACAAATTACAAATAGTGCTGCGAACATCTTGTCGTAACTTGCCCATGATTTAGCCCAAGTCATATACCATCCAAGACCGGCTTCAACCCCCATCATTTCTGCTACCATTATTGCTGTACATGCAGAACTCATCGCCTGTGTACATCCCTGAAGTATAGAAGGCATAGCGTGTGGAATTGCAACTTTAAATACAAGCTGTCTTTCACTCGCACCTAATGTACGTGCTGCTTCAAAGAATGACTTATCTACGTTAGATATACCTGTCATAGATGCAACTGTTACTGCAAACCAAGATCCTAGTGCTATTATAAAAACAGCTCCTCCGAATAATGATGTTGCAACAACCATTATTATAGGTATCCAAGTAGATGTTGGTATTGGTCCTAAGAATTTTATAATAGGGTTTATCCAGTAACGTGCTTTTTCTGAGTATCCACAAGCTATACCAGTTACTAGTCCAAGAGCTACCCCTATTGTGTATCCTAAGAATAATAGTCTTAAAGTATGTAATGTAGACTCTATTAAATATCCTCTATCTATCCATGCTATATTTAATACATAGTTTAGACATGGAACGAAAGGCTGTGTTAATACACCTGTTTTTAGTGTAAGGTAATCGTACATTCCTAATAGTAAGAATAATGCTGAATATAACGGCGCTTTATAACGTATCTTTTCTAAAACCGTTTTATCATTTCTCACATTTTTAATTCCTGCATATGCTAAATATAGTACATATGCACCGATTAATATTATAAGTAATCCCAGATATGTATTTGGATTTTCATTTGGACTGTTATCTGGAATGAACTTGTATTCACAAATAGCTATTATTCCACAAACTACAGGTAAAATCATGATTAATAAATCCAAAGTTTTCTGTAGTTTACTCTTATCTCTTGCTTCTAAGTCTTTTAACTGCTGACGTGTAAGATTTCCTAATTTAGCATCAGCGTTCTTTTTAGAAATTTCTTCATTACTTGCTCCCATAAATCAATTCTCCCTTTCATTTTTTATAATTTTTTCACTTAAAATTTTGACTTACATTTATTTTTCATACTTATTTCTTTCGTTTTTCATATTTATTTCTATAACATTTTACAATATCCCTCAACATTTGTTAAATACTTGTTTTTTATAAGTAAATAAGATTTTTTTATAAAAAATTTTCTGTACATTTATTTTTTCTATAGCAGCATAGATTAAATCTATAATCAAAACTTTATTTACTTTCATTCAAATTTACTTTATTTAACTTTACTTTATTAATTTTATTTTTAAATTCTTAGTTTTAAGACTTATTCACCTTATATATTATATTTCTATACATAAATATATTGACTAATTTAATTTTATAAGGTAGAATATAATAAGTATTTGGAGAAGTACTCAAGAGGCTATAAGAGGAGCCCCTGCTAAGGGTTTAGGCTGGGTAACACCGGTGCGAGGGTTCGAATCCCTCCTTCTCCGCCAGTAAAAAAAGACCTTTTTTCAAAGGTCTTTTTTTTATATCTTTTTATAAAATTTTTTAATATTAATTTTCTCTATTTTATCTAGTAAATTTTTCGTACTCTTCTCTACTCACTATTGTTTCAGCTGTATGTGAATCAGATCCTAAAACAGTTTTTATATCGTATTTATCAGCTAATTCTTTTAAATATCCTGAAACGTATACCTCTCCACAGTATGGCTTTCTAATTCCAGAAACATTTAAATCAAGTTCAAATCCGTTTTCTTTTAATGCTTTCATTATATCCTCTAAAATATCTTGTTCAATATAATCATACTCAAACACCTTGCAGAACTTTCTTATTAGGTTTAGATGCCCAAATCTCTTTGGTTTATACTCTCCTAAATCAGCTTCTATAGCTTTTTTAACAGTTTCATAGTATTTACCATAAAGCTTATCTACTCCTCCAGATAAATCAGCGATTCTTTTAAATTCTTCTGGGCTATAGTCTATACATACAAATTCACCACAAACCTTCATATTATGTACAGAAAGCAAAGCATCATCCAATCTCTTTCCATATTTTTCTAAATTATTTTTTATCTGTTCTTCATATCCTTCAAGATAATCTACTTCAGTACCAACATTTATCTTTATTCTGTCACGATATTTCTTTTTCATTTCCTCAGCTTCATCTAAATACCGTTCAAAAGCTTCAACAGAAGGTGTGCTATCCTGCTCTGGAGAAGGATCTACAAATCCCTCAGGTAATGGAAAATGCTCGGTAAAACTTATTTCATCATATCCGTTTTTTATAGCATTTTCTATGTACATTTCAAAAGAATCACTTGTCCCATGAGGACAATAATGTGAATGTATATGACCATCTTTCATAAAAATCACCTCTATAAAAATATTTTATCTATCTTTCAACTCCAGCCATTTTTATAATTTCAGGAATATTTTTTTCTGCTCCAACAGACATTATATGAACACCGTCACATAATTTTTCTTCTTTTAATTGCTTAATAAACTCTGCTGCTATTTTCATTCCTTCTTCTCTATAATTTTCTTTTCCAACAGATTCCATTCTTTCTATTATATTTTCTGGAACATCCACACCAGGAATATTTCTATTTAAAAATCTAGCCATTCCAGGTGATTTTAATGGAATAACACCTATTAGAACCTTACATTCAAAATTTTTAGTTCTTCTTCTAAATTCTCTAACAGTTTCTATATCAAAAACAGCCTGTGTTTGGAAAAATTTTGCTCCTGCTGCTATTTTCTTTATCATTTTTATAATTTGAATTTCTATAGGAACAAATCCCGGAGATACAGCAGCTCCCATATAAAATTTTGGATGTCCTTTTAATTCATTGTGATTCATATCTCTTCCAAATGAAATATATTCAGCAGCCTTTAATATATTTATACTATCTAGGTCGAATACATTTTTTGCTTGAGGATGATCTCCCTTGCTTGTATGATCTCCCGTTATAGCAAATAAATTTTCTATCCCCAAAATTCCTGCTGATAAAAGCTCTCCCTGTATTGCAATTCTATTTCTATCTCTACCTGTCATCTGTAAAACCGGCTCTATTCCATTATCTTTTAATATTTTACAAGTTACAAGTGATGTAGAGCGTACAACAGCTGATTGAAAATCTGTCACATTTACGGCATCTACTTTTCCTTTTAATACATCTATACACTCCATAATATGAGAAATATCAGTTCCTTTTGGAGGTGCTATTTCACATGTTACAGTAAATTTTCCACTTTCTAGAGAGTCTTTTAATCTACCCATTAGCGTTTCCTCCTATCATTCAATTCCTTCATAGTTATATCTCTTTTTCTATTTAGTTTTGAGTAATCTCTTTCATCTCTGACTTTTAATAAATTTTCAAGTTGGTTTAATCTTTCTAATCTTTTATATATTTTTACCCATGCACATCTATATTCTGGATTTACCTCACATCTTCCATCTTTATCAGCCCCTCCACATGCTCCATTTAACAATCCTTTAGAGCAAGACGTTACTGGACAAATTCCTCCTGTCCAAGCGAGCTGACAATCTCCACATGCTCTACATGCCTCTTCATATCTACCCAACATCTGAACCTCACCAATAAACAGTGTGTCATTTGCTGGATAAACTGGCTTATATTCCATAACTTTTGCTATAGTCTGCGTTCCATCGCCACAAGCCATAGATAAAATAGAGTCTGTGTCTTGAATAATATCCATAAATTCCTCTAAATCTCTTTTAGTTTTTGAAAGTGTGCATGCTGGATCTAAAATCGTAGTTCCTGTTATTACTTTACCTTCCCGCTCAAGAAGCTGCTTCATAGCCTGAACTTGCTCCTCTCCACCACTTTTACAAACTGTCGCACATTTTCCACAGCCGATTATAAATACAGTCTTATCATCTTTTAAAAACTCTTTTATCTCATCAAATGGCTTATTTCCTGAAATAATCATATTTTACAACCCCCTTTTTAAATTATATTTTTTTGTTTTTTAACTTTAATTTTTTATCTATTTAATAATTCTAATATGTTTAATTTTTTTATATATGTCTTTATAAAAAATCAACCTGCGCAAAATACACGCAGGTTTTTATTTTATTATTAAATTTATACATTAAATATTATTTTGTTTTTTACAAGCTCTTATAACATGTTCAGCAAGTACAGATGTAGTGACAGATCCTACACCAGCTGGAACTGGAGTAACCATGTTAGCAATTCCTAAAACAGATTCAGTATCCACATCTCCACATAGATTTCCACATTCATCTACGTTTATACCTACATCTATAACTGTTGCTCCTTCTTTTACATAAGAGTTATCCACCATTTTTGCTCTACCTATAGCTGCAATAAGTACATCAGCTTTTTTAGCCTCATCTGATAAATTTTCTGTCTTAGAATGACATACTGTAACAGTTGCATTTTGTGCCATAAGCATCATAGATACTGGCTTACCAACTATTAAAGATCTTCCTAAAACAACAGCTCTTTTGCCTGATAATTCCACATTATAATATTTTAAAATTTTCATAACTGCTTCAGGAGTACATGGAGCATATCCATCAGTATCTCCTTCAAAAAGTTTAGCTGAATTTATAGGATTAAAACAATCCACATCTTTTTCAGCATCTATAGCATATTTTACTTTGTTTTCATCTATATGTTTAGGAAGTGGTCTTAGACAAAGTATACCGTTTATAGATTTATCATTGTTTAAATCTTCTATAGCATTTATATAATCCTCTTCAGATACGTCTGATTTTAGAATAATATTTTTAACATCTATGCCTATCTTGCCACATCTATTCATAGCTCCTCTTTCATAAGACATATCATCTGGATTTTCTCCTACTCTAACTATAGCTAGACTTGGTTCTATTCCATCATTTTTTAAATTTTTAACTTCTTCTATTAAATTTTCGGTTATATTGTCGGCAACCGGCTTTCCTTTTATTATATTAGTTTCCATACTATTCCTCCATAATTTCTACTACTCTTTCAAAGACTTGATCACATATAGCAATCCCTTCTTCTACTATTTCGTTTACTTCTTTAGAAATCTTGTCGGCGTATTCTCTATCCTTCATAGATTTTGTATTAATCTTTACATTCAGCTTTGATCCAAGTAAACATGCTCTTAAACACTGAACTCCTACCCCTATATCACTTATAACTATTCTAGAAGATTTGTCCACTATATTCTCATGTATTTTTATAGCCTTAAAACAAACTTTTGCTGCTTTATAAGGTATTTCACAAGCTTGTTTTAATACTACTTCCATTCTTTTTGTTTTATATTCTCTTTCTTCTTCTGTCGATGTTGGCAAACCATAAGTCTGAGATAGTGGCATAAAGCACTCTGCATCTCTATCAACCATTGATAATAGTTCTGCTTCTATTTCTTTTGCCTCTTTTAATAGCTCTTTTATCTCTTCTTCATATTCTGCGTATTTTTTCTTACCTATTGTAAGATTTGCCACCATATTTCCAAGTGCCACACCTATCGCTCCGACAAAAGCAGCAGCGCCACCCCCACCAGGAACTGGCTCTCTTGAAGAAAGAACTTCTATAAATTCTACGCAGCTTTTATCTACTATATTCAATAATCAGCACCTCTTTTCTTTCTCAATTTTCTAACTTTTTAATCTTGTATTCTATTATATCAATTTAGACACTATACTTAAATATTTTTTATATAAATTTATAATTTTTTCATTTTAATGTTATTTTTCAAAAATAAAAACACCAAGCTAAAAAATATAACTTGGTGTCCTTTTAAATGTATTATTACTTTAGTATTATGCATTTGATTTATTTTTTTTATCGTTATATATTTTCTTAAACATATATATAGCAACTGTAAGAGCAAATAATATCATTAGCCCTGTTACAAATAATTTTGCTCCACCAGTAAGCATTCCACCTACATAAGAGTAAACTATTGTCGCTGGCAACTGACCTAATCCAGTAGCTATAAAGAAATGCATAAATTTCATTGAAGTAAGACCTGCTGCATAACTTACTATGTCAAATGACATAAATGGAAGTAATCTACAAACTAATATAGTATATTTCCCATATTTATCAAAGAATTCGTCTATACTGTTTATAGCCATTTTACTAGTAAGCTTTTCAACAACATCTCTTCCTAAGAATTTAGCTATAAAGAAGCATAGCGCTGCTCCTGCCATTGCACTTGACCAAGATAGTATAGCTCCCCATACCCAACCAAATAACGCTGCATTTGCAAATGTTATTAAAAATGCTGGAAGTGGTGCAGCTACTGATTGAAGTAGCATAAGTAAGAATGAAATTATTGGAGCCCAAATTCCAAATGAAAGTATGTATTGTTTTATAGATTCTAAGTCTAAGCTAGATAAGTAAAATACCATCTGATTTACAAATGTTTTTACTGGAGTTACAAAAAAGTAGATTGCAAATACTATTAAAACCGCACCTACTCTTGTGATTAGTTTTTTCTGATTTTCTTTAGTCATTTATATATTCCCTTCTACATATAAATTTTTTAATCTTGTTCTATACCTTTAATAATACTATAGTAATTATATTTTGGTTTATACATTTTGTCTATGGTATATATAAGTATTATTTATATTATCTATGATATATATTTTTTTAATTTAATTGTAGAATGAAATTAATTCTATAAATCATCTTGGTCAAAAGTATCTTTAAGACTTTTGCCAGGAGCAACCATAGGAAATACTTTATCATCTTCCTGTATCATACATTCAATAACAAAAGGACCGTTATATGAATCTGCTTCTAAAAGTGCTTTTTCTAATTCGTCCATTCTTGTCACTCTTACTGCTTTACATCCTAGTCCTTCTGCAACCTTACAAAAATCAACCTGATCATCAAGAACTGTATCTGAATATCTTCCCTCATAGAAAAATGTCTGCCACTGTCTAACCATACCAAGAACCTTATTATTAAGTATAACTTGTATTATCGGAACGTTGTATCTTGAAGCTGTTGCAAGCTCATTCATGTTCATTCTAAAGCATCCATCTCCAGCTATATTTATAACTCTTGATTTTGGATTTCCATATTTTGCACCTATAGCTGCACCCAAACCATATCCCATTGTTCCAAGTCCGCCACTACTTACAAACTGTCTTGGATTTTTATAATGGAAGTACTGTGCAGCCCACATCTGATTTTGTCCAACTTCTGTACATATTATTGTATTATCATCAAAGCACTCTTCTATTTTTTCTATTACATATGGGCCTGTAAGCACATTTTTATTATATTTCATTGGATATTTATCTTTAAGATTTTCTATTTCTTCCATCCATTCTTTATGTTCTTGTTTTTTTAACATAAGATTTAGCTTTTTAAGTATATATTTTGCATCTCCTGTTATTCCAAGATCTACAAGTATATTTTTATTTATTTCTGCCTCATCTATATCTATATGTATTATTTTTGCTTTAGATGCAAATCTCGCTGAATTTCCAATTACTCTATCACTAAATCTAGTTCCTATAGCTATTAGAAGATCACATTCTGCTACTCCAAGGTTACTAGCCTTTGTACCATGCATCCCTAACATGCCTGTGTATCTTCTACTTTTTCCATCAAAAGCACCTTTTCCCATAAGCGAATCTGTAACAGGTGCATCTATAAGTTCTACAAATTTTTTAAGCTCATCAGATGCATTAGACGATTTTATACCACCGCCAACAAATACAAATGGCTTTTTACTTTCTTCTATAAGTTTAACTGCCTCTTCAAGATTTTCTTGATAGTTTTCTTCATTATATAATAGTAAATTATTTGAATTTGTATCTATCTCTTTTTTTTCGTATTCTCCATATCCCGCTGTTACATCTTTAGTTATATCTATAACTACAGGCCCAGGTCTTCCCTCTCTAGCTATTTTAAAGGCTTTTCTTATTGCAGGAGCAAGGTCTTCAATTTTTTTTACTATGAAGTTATGCTTTGTTATTGGCATTGTAATTCCTGTAATATCTATTTCTTGAAAACTGTCTTTTCCAAGAAATGAAAGTCCAACATTTACAGTTATTGCAACAATAGGAACTGAATCCATAAATGCAGTTGCAATTCCTGTTACAAGATTTGTCGCACCAGGACCACTTGTAGCCATACAAACTCCTACTTTTCCAGTAGATTTCGCATATCCATCAGCTGCATGAGATGCCCCCTGTTCATGAGATGTAAGTATTGACTGTATTTTATCCTTATATTTATATAAACTATCATATATTTCAAGTATTGCCCCTCCAGGATAACCAAATACTGTCTCAACTCCCTGTTCTAAAAGGCATTCCATTACCATATCTGCTCCTTTAAGCCTCATATATTTTCACCATCCTCTTTTATTTTACTTTAAGGACTGCACCAGTATTTGCTGAAGTAACCATTGAAGCGTATTTTTTTAGATAACCGCTCACATTCTGAGTTTTTGGTACAAATCCATTTCTTCTTTCTTCAAGTTCCTCATCTGAAACAAGAAGCTCTATACTATTATTTTCTATATCTATATCTATCATATCTCCGTCTTTTACAAATGCTATTGTTCCACCAAGTGCTGCCTCTGGTGATACATGTCCTATAGATGCACCTCTTGTAGCTCCAGAAAATCTTCCGTCAGTTATAAGAGCTACATCTTTATCAAGTCCCATACCAGCTATTTCTGATGTAGGAGAAAGCATTTCTCTCATTCCTGGACCTCCTTTTGGTCCTTCATATCTTATTACTACAACATCACCAGCTTTGATTTTTCCTGCTCTTATAGCTTCTATTGCTCTTTCCTCACCATCAAATACTCTTGCTGATCCTTTATGTTTCATCATTTCTGGCGCAACCGCTGATTTTTTTACAACACAGCTATCTGGAGCAAGATTTCCTTTTAATACAGCTATTCCACCTGTTTTACTGTACGGATTTTCAACTGGTCTTATTACACTTGTATCAAGATTTTCACATCCTTTTATATTTTCTCCAACACTAAATCCTGTAACTGTCATACATTCCTTATCTAATATTCCTAGCTTATCAAGCTCATTCATTACCGCATATACTCCACCAGCTTCATTAAGATCCTCCATAAAAGTATCTCCTGCTGGGGCAAGATGACAAAGGTTAGGAGTTTTCCGACTTATTTCGTTTGCTATTTCAAGATTAAGATCAACTCCTGCTTCATATGCTATTGCCGGAAGATGAAGCATTGAGTTTGTAGAACATCCAAGTGCCATATCAACAGCCATTGCATTCCTAAACGCACTTTCTGTCATTATATCTGAAGGTTTTATATCTTTTTCAACAAGCTCCATTATTTTCATACCAGCATGTTTTGCTAGTCTTATTCTTTCACTATAAACTGCTGGTATTGTTCCATTTCCTTTAAGTCCCATTCCAAGAGCTTCTGTTAAGCAATTCATTGAATTTGCGGTATACATACCTGAACAAGAGCCACATGTAGGACAAGCTTTTTCTTCAAATTCTTTTAATTTATCCATGCTCATTTTTCCTGCATTGTACTCACCTACAGCCTCAAAAAGTGTTGATAGACAAGTTTTCTTTCCATCAAGTTTTCTTCCTGCAAGCATTGGACCCCCACTTACAAATACTGTTGGTATATCTAGTCTTGCTGCTGCCATAAGAAGTCCAGGAACATTTTTATCACAGTTTGGAATCATTACAAGTCCGTCAAATTGATGTGCTCTTGCAAGACACTCAGTACTATCACATACTAGTTCTCTTGTAACAAGTGAATATCTCATTCCTGTATGATTCATAGCTATTCCGTCACATACCGCTATTGCAGGAACTTCAACCGGTGTTCCACCTGCCATATATATACCTTTTTTAACAGCCTCGGCTATTTTATCAAGATTCATGTGTCCTGGAACTATTTCATTATATGAATTAACTACACCTATTATCGGTCTATTAAGTTCTTCCTCTGTCATGCCAAGTGCGTTGAAAAGAGATCTATGAGGAGCTCTTTCCACTCCTTTTTTCACATTATTACTTTTCATATTTTCCTCCTATATTCTTACATCTATAAGGCTAATAATTTTTTAATCATTGCTTTTACCCCTATAAAAGATACTTATTATTTTTATTATTCAGGCAGAAATACATTTTAGTCTGCCTAAATAATATATATTAATTAGTTGTTTATTAATTTATCTTCATCTGACCAACTGTATAATTTTCTTATTTCTTTACCTACTTTTTCAGAACCATGTTCTGCCGCAAGTTTTCTCATTGCTTTGAAATGAGCCTGTCCACCAGCTTCTGACATTTCAAGAAGGAATTCTCTTGCAAAACTTCCATCCTGTATATCTTTTAATATTTTTTTCATAGAAGCTTTTGTTTCATCTGTTATTATTTTAGGACCAGTTACATAATCTCCATACTCAGCTGTATTAGATATTGAATATCTCATTCCCTCAAATCCTGACTGGTATATAAGGTCAACTATTAATTTCATTTCATGCACACATTCAAAATATGCATTTTCAGGGTCATATCCTGCTTCTACTAAAGTGTCATATCCTGCCTGCATTAGTGCACATATACCTCCACATAATACGGCCTGTTCTCCAAATAAATCTGTTTCTGTTTCTGTTTTAAATGTTGTTTCAAGAAGTCCTGCTCTTGCTCCACCTATAGCAGCTCCATATGCAAGTGCTAAATCTTTTGCATTTCCTGTAGCATCCTGTTCAACAGCTACAAGACAAGGAGTTCCTTTACCTGTACAATATTCACTTCTTACAGTATGTCCTGGTGCTTTTGGTGCTATCATAGTAACATCTACACCTTCTGGAGGAACTATCTGTCCAAAATGTATATTAAATCCATGGGCAAACATAAGCATATTTCCTTTTTCAAGATTTGGTTCTATTTCATTTTTATAAAGTTTTGCCTGTAATTCATCATTTATAAGTATCATAACTATATCGGCTTTTTTAGCTGCTTCAGCAGATGTATATACTTCAAATCCCTGTTCTTCAGCTTTTTTCCATGATTTAGATCCTTCATAAAGACCAACTATTACTTTAACACCGCTATCTCTAAGATTTAATGCATGTGCGTGCCCCTGTGAACCATACCCTATTATTGCTACTGTTTTTCCTTCTAATAATTTCTGATTACATTCTTCCATATAATATATTTTTGCCATTTTCCTATCTCCTTTTTATCATTTATTGTTTTTTATTTATTTTATTTTTATTTATTTATTAATTTTAATTCCGGTATTCGCATCCTCTTTTGATTGCCGATAAACCTGTTCTCACTATTTCCATAATTTCGAATTCTTTGAGAAGTTCTATAAATCCATCTATTTTAACGCTATCACCAGTAGCTTCTACAACCATAGAGTCTTTTGATACATCTACCACTTTTGCTCTAAATATTTTAGCTACAGCAGATACTGCCTCTCTTTTAGTACAATCTGCTTTTATCTTTATCATAACAAGTTCTCTTAAAACAGATTTTTCAGGTTCAAGAATATCTACTTCTAAAATATCCTCTAGTTTTTTTACTTGTTTTTTTATCTGTTCAAGAGTTTGTGGCTCACCTTGAGCAACAACAGTAAGTCTTGATAAACCTTTATTTTCAGCTATCCCCGCCGATATGCTAAGAATACTATATCCTCTTCGTGCAAATAATCCACTGATTCTTGTAAGAACACCTGCATCATCCCTTGCCAGTATAGATAAAACTAGTTTTCTCATATCCTACCCTTCTTTCTTTAATATTCTGAATATTGAATTTAAATACTGTATACATCTTAAAATATACAGTATATCCCACTTTTTTATAAAAAAATAAAATTGCTTCCACTCTATCAGCATATTTAATACATGCCAATTCAGTAGAAGCAACTTCTCATTATCTGTAATTACGTGAATAAAATCATCCACAATAATTCCATCTACTTTTTTTAAATTTCTGTACATCAATTTCCTATACATCCATTCAGTATGATTTATATAAATATCAAGTGCATTTTCTATAAACATCGAGTTCAGATTTTTTATCAGTTTACTGTTTTTATCCTCTCCCAATGTATCATTAAGCACCTCATATACATCTATTGCATAATCGATTTTTTTACTCGCAAAACTATATGGTAAATCATCATTGATTACCACACCATCATTTTTATTTGACAGAGTTTTCACAAGTTCAATCTTCTCTACTGCTTTTTTAATTTCATATTTACTTTTATTGAAAACTATCTCTTTCTGACGTATTGCTATTGAATTACATATGTAAATTATAGCTATACCTGAAATTATTATTGAATCAAAAATTCTTATTATTATACAAGCTCTTTCCTGTATGACAATGTTAATTATTGATTCCTTTGGTATGAGATTATCCTCAATAATTAGTCCTGAAATTTCATGATCCGCACAAGTACGGTTTTCTATTTTTATTATGTCTATTATGTTGTACTTGCGCTGTTTCATTTCCTTTACCTCCCTTTTTCTTAGTATAATGTATACTTATTTTTATAATTTTATATCTAACCTTTTTTTAATGGCGCATTTTTTTCTTGCTTTATATAATATCTTTTTCCGAAAATTTAGTCAACACTTTTTTCTGTAAAATTTAAATTTTCTGATAAAAAATTGTTTTTCTATTAATGAAAAAATTATTAAAATATAAAAAAATAGAGGCTTATTGCCCCTATTTCATTCCTCTTGCTGCATATATTAAATCTTCTACCGTTTCAAAATCTCCATATGTGAAGCCATCTTTTTTAAATGTAACCGCATAATCTTTATTAAAAACTAAAACTACTACATTCTGTCCTCTTCCCATCTTCTGTATCTTTCTATATTTTAATTCTGATTTTAATCCATTCTGATTATTTAATACTAAGTGATCTTTATAAAAGTCTATTTTTAATTTTATCTTGTCAGTACCATTTTCTTCTACAACTTTTTTAAAACTTTTTGATCCAAGTACGTTATAAGATATGAATAATTCCCATATAAGCATAACAAGTCCAAATATCGCAAATGCTAGTCCGTATGCAATAGCTCCTGTAAATGCACCATATCCACCTACAACAACTAATATTAAACTCAATATTATACTTACTGTTTTTATTTTTCTATTTGTAGAAAGTTTTACTGATTCTACATAATCTTCTTTTGTTATATAGCTAGTATTTCTAGCTTTTATTATTTCTGATTTTGCCAATTTTCAATCCTCCGTTATAACTATTTAACCTCATTATTATTAATTATAGGGATTAGTAAATCTTTTAAATCCTGCACTGTTCCCTCTTTAAATCCATCTTTTTTGATTATCATAACTACATCATTTCCTAGGATTATTACTAATTTATCCTTAGTTTCTCTCATCATATGCATATCAGCATATTTTAACTTTATCATCTTTGATCCACTTGTTATCATTTCTGCATGGTTATTAAAAAAGTTTACATTCTGAACCATTTCTTTACCACCTTGAGCCTGTAATTTAGCTCTATACTGGCGTTTACCCATTTTAACTGGTAGATAATAGAATCTCCAAATAAGTATCCCTATTGCAAGAAGTATAGAAGCTATTGCTGCAAAAGTTTTACCTTTATTTATTCCGTAAAATCCCATAGCTATTCCAAAGACACCAAAGAATAAACTCATTATAGAATAAAATTTTGGTATTCCAAATTTCATAACCTCTATCATATCTTTTTCGCTTATTTCATTTCTAGTTTTGATCGTCATGTTTTCACCTCTTTTTGCGTAGTATAGTATATTATAACATAAAAAATCCCCGAATTTTAAAAAATCCGGGGATTCTATTAAACAATCTACAAATCAAATTTTAAATTAGAATAGTCCTGATATTACTCCGTTTTCATCAACATCTATTCTTTCCGCTGCTGGAACTTTTGGAAGTCCTGGCATCTTCATTATAGCACCAGTAAGTGCTACTATGAATCCTGCACCAGCTGATACAGTTAAATCTCTAACTGTTATTCTGAAGCCTTCTGGTCTACCAAGTTTAGTCTGGTCATCAGTTAATGAGTACTGAGTTTTTGCCATACATATTGGTAATTTGTTGAATCCTAATCTTTCAAATTTAGCTATTTCTTTTTCAGCTTCTTTAGTGAAATCTACACCATCAGCTCCGTATATTTTAGTTGCTATTGCATTTATTTTTTCTTTTATTGATAGATCTTCTTCATAGCAGAACTGGAAGTTATTTTCTTCTTCGTCTATTAATCTTAAAACTTCTTTAGCTACTTCGATTCCACCTTCTCCACCTTTTGCCCAAACTTCAGATAATGCAACATTTACACCTAATTCTTTACATTTATCTTCTACTAATTTAAGCTCAGCTTCTGTATCCATTGGGAATCTATTTATAGCAACAACTGCTGGTAATCCAAATACTTTAGTTATGTTTTCTACGTGTTTTAATAAGTTTGGAAGACCTTTTTCAAGTGCTTCTAAGTTTTCTTCATTTAACTGATCTTTAGCTACACCACCGTTGTATTTTAATGCTCTTATTGTAGCAACTATTATAACTGCATCTGGTTTTAAGTCAGCCATTCTACATTTTATATCTATGAATTTTTCAGCACCTAGGTCAGCACCAAATCCTGCTTCAGTTAATACATAATCTGAGAAATGCATAGCCATTTTTGTAGCTATAACAGAGTTACATCCATGAGCTATATTAGCAAATGGTCCACCATGTACAAATGCTGGTGTTCCTTCTAATGTCTGAACTAAGTTTGGTTTTAATGCGTCTTTTAATAATGCAGCCATAGCTCCATTAGCTTTTAATTCTCTAGCTGTTACAGGCTGTCCATCGTAGTTGTAAGCAACTATTATGTCACCTAATCTTTCTTTTAAGTCAGCTATATCATTTGCTAAACAGAAAGCAGCCATTACTTCTGAAGCAACTGTTATATCGAATCCGTCTTCTCTTGTTACACCGTCTACTCTTCTTCCTAATCCGTCTACAACATTTCTAAGCTGTCTGTCGTTCATGTCCACACATCTTCTCCAAGTTATGCTTCTTGTATCTATGTTAAGAGCATTTCCCTGATGTATGTGGTTATCAAGCATAGCAGCTAATAAGTTGTTTGCTGCTCCTATTGCGTGGAAGTCACCTGTGAAATGAAGGTTTATATCTTCCATTGGCACTACCTGTGCATATCCTCCACCTGCAGCTCCACCTTTTATACCGAAAACTGGTCCTAGTGATGGTTCTCTAAGAGCAACTAATGCATTTTTTCCTAATCTTGAGAATGCATCTGCAACACCTATTGTTGTAGTTGTTTTACCTTCTCCTGCTGGAGTAGGGTTTATTGCTGTTGCAAGTATTAATTTAGCTTTTTTCCCTGTATCTTTTTTTAATAAGTTGTAGTCAACTTTTGCTTTATATTTTCCGTAAAGTTCTATATCGTCTTCTGAAAGACCAACTTTTTTAGCAACCTCTCTTATGTCTAAAGGTTTAGCTTCCTGTGCTATTTCGATATCAGATTTGAATCCCATGTTAATTCCCTCCAACTAATAATTTTGATTTTATAGATAAAAATATTTTTTTACGTTCCTATATTTAGATTATATTCAAAAACACGAATAATTTCAAGTATTTTTTCAAAATCATTCTTGTTATTATGTTTTTAATATTATTTAATAGTCGTTGTAGTTCTATTTTGTAGCTATAGCTCCATATGCTATAGAATATAATTTAGACTCATGTGTATCAGCCCTTGAAACTAGTACAACTGGAGCCTTTGCACCCATAATTATACCAGCAGACTTAGCATTTGCCATATATGTAAGCGCTTTACCTATCCCATTACCTGTTTCTATAGTTGGAACAAGTAAAATATCAGCATCTCCACCTACTTCACTCTCATATCCTTTTATTTTACATGCTTCTTCAGAAACAGCTAAATCAAATGCTATTGGTCCTTCAACAACAACCCCTTTTCCGAACATTCCATCCTTACACATAGATTTCAGTTCGTCTGCATCTAATGTAGCTTGCATTTTTGGATTTACTTTTTCCTTAGCTGCTAAACAAGCAACTTTTACAGTATCTATGCCTAGAGATTTTGCAGCTTTTATAGCATTATCTGCTATCTTCTTTTTCTGAGATACATCTGGATCTATATTCATTCCACCATCAGTAAGAATTAAAAGTTTGTGGTATGATGGTACCTCATAAATCATAACATGACTTAGTAAACTATCAGTTCTAAGTCCATATTCTTTATTCAATACTTCTTTTAATATTATAGAAGTATCTAGTAATCCTTTCATAACATAGTCAGCTTTACCAGATGATACTAATTTTACAGCCTTTTCAGCACACAGTTTTAAATCACTCTCATCGATAACTTCTACATTATCTAAATTAAAATTGATTTCACTAGCTATTTTTCTAATCTTATCTTCTTCCCCAATAAGAATAGCTTTTATAATATCCATTTCACAAGCGTCTTTAACAGCTAGTAATACTTCTTCGTCATGTGCAGCTGCAACAGAAAGAACAGCTTTTTTATCACACGATTTTAGCTCATTAAAAATATCGTCTAATTTTTTTATCATCGCTCCACCTCCAGATGTATTTTTATAATAAATATTTTAAAAATATTTTATCCTATATTCTCTCTTTTTTCCTTAGAAATTAAAAATTCTATATACTGATGTTTTACTTCTTTTGCATCAAAGTTTACTATTTTAAAAACAATCCGCATAACAACACCCATTCCAAATGCGCTTAAAAGAGTCCCTACTCCAACAGGTCCTCCAAGGAAGTACCCTATAATTAATACTATTACCTCTATACAACTTCTTATAAGTCCAATAGGTTTTCCTGTTCTTCTATGGAATAAAAGCATCATACCATCTCTCGGCCCTGAACCCATTCCAGCACCTATATACCACCACATACATATAGAAAGCAGTGTAAGACCCATTATCACCATAGAAACACTCATTAAAAATCCATTAGTATGCGGAACAAAGTCCATATACATTATTAAATCTATGAACAATCCAAAGAATATCATATTTAAAACAGTTCCCCATCCAATATACTCTCCAGATATCTGGTCCAAAATTATAACCAACAGAGAAACCATAATAGATGCCTGACCTATAGTAATTCCAAACATTTCTGAAATACCTATATGCAACACATCCCATGGTGCAACTCCGATATTTGCATTTATCATAAATACCGTACCTGTAGCACCTATAAAAAATCCTGCAAACAATCTAATTAGTCTAAACAAACTCACTCTCTCACTCTTCTTAACCTTTTCCAAAATCTCGACCCTCTCCCTAAAAAAATTCTACTAATATAAGTTTATAACTTTTTCGTAAATAAGTAAATTATAAGAAAAAATATCACATAATTTATTTCTAAGACTCAAAAAAGATTAAACATTTTCAAAACTTATAAATATTTCCTACTCTCATTATACAAAATACTTGTTTAATAGAATTAACAATAAATATAGATAAAAAATGAGAATAAAAAAATAACTATAACTCGTTGACTATCTACAGGCGTAAGCTAAGCCGTAGTTGAAGCCAGGAAACGAGTATAGTTATTTTTTATTCTCACGATTTTTTATCTATATTTATTTAACTCTCTTAAACAAGCATTTGTAACCTCATCCATTGGATCAAGTTCATAAGCTCTTTCTATGTAGTAAGCTGCATCATCCGTATTTCCATTGTTGAAATATGCCATTCCTAGATTACAAAGTATCTCTGGGTCTTCTTTTCTAAGCTTAGCAGCTTTTTCAAAGTATTCTATAGCTCCTTCAAGGTTGTATTTCTGAGCTTCTAAAAGTCCCATTTCGACAAGAGTATCAACCTGAGTTGGTCTTAACACTAATATTTTTTCAAAGTATTTCTGGGCGTTTTCAATATCAGCCATACCTTTATATCCAAGTGCTATCATAAATAATAAGTTCCACCAATCTGGGAATTCATCTTCTAATGGAAGAAGTTTTTCTAAACCTTCTTCGCATTTTCCAGAAAGAACTAGAGTATACCCTTCTTCATACTGAACTTTATAGTCCATCTTACCTAAATTATCTTGAATTTCGGCTACTATATCATCATCTAAGTCTAATTTTAAAGCTTCTTCCCAAGTTAATTTAGATTTTATATACTGGTCCTGATTGTAGTAATGATATCCTAACTGATAATAAGCTAAACCAAAGTTTGGATCTATATTTATTACTCTTTCTAATTTATCAAGTGCATCAAGTAAAAAATCATTTACCGCTTTTGCATCTTCATCTTTTTTATACTGTTCTGCTATCTGCTGACAGATTATTGCATAGTGATATAGTCCGTTTACATCTTCTGGATATTTATTTACTAATGATTTCATGTATATTAATGAATCTGTGTATTCACCTATTTCAAAGTATTTATTAGACATATATCCCATATATGCTTTTAAATCTAAGTCTAATCCTTTAGCAAGTGCTTCTATAAATTTATCGTATTCTTCATTGTATTTGAATGTAGAATCTATCCCCATTATATAAATCATCGCATCTGCTATAGACATAGAGTTTAAGCTTTCCTGAGCAGTTTTGTCTTTTATTCCTTTTACAAGAACCTCATTTTTTATTGGAACGTCAAGCCCTTCTGCTGGAATATCATATCCTTTTATCTTAAAATCTCCGTCTGCTTTCAGAGTTATAAAAGCAAGCTCATCTGTCTTTTTAAGAAGGTATTTTTCTATTTTATATTTCATATTTATTCACCTTTCCTTTTTTGTATATTCAACTAAATTTTTACTCTATATGATAGAGATTTTTCAAATATCTTTGAAATATCATAATCGAACATCACTATATTGTCAATCTTTTCAGGATTTATCATAATATTTTCTTTTAATGCCTCTACATCGTATCTAAATGGCTCAAACTGAACATATTTTATTATCATTTTAGCTGGAGTATCGAAGTGTTTTGGAATATACTTCTTAACATTTTCGTCATCCTGAAGGAATACATGACATCTATTTTTAAAGTCCTCAGGATAATTTCTAACAAAGAAGTCTGGTACATTACTAGTTTTTCCAAGAGATACATAATCGTATTTTAGAGTATCTCTAAACAATTCTATATCCTCTCCAATTTTTTCTTCATAGAAATCTAGTAATATCTTGTAATTCTGATTTTTTCCTTGCCCCGCATCAAAATATCCATTTGAATCGTGATACTCTGCAAATTCTTCATAGAATTTAAATGGATATTCTCTATAATATCTCTTTACAATAAATTCCATAGACATTCTAAAGTTTCCTGAGTTGTAGTATCTTTCAACCATTTCCTCGATATCTTTTAGTTTTAATATTTCACCATAAGAGATATATTTATTAGATAACACCTCATACGGAGGATATGATTTATACTCAAAACCATGCATATTAGCCATTTTTCTTATTCCAGTTCCCTTAATCATCTTTAAAAATCCTAGCTGAAGCTGCTCTATTCCTAAGTTATATACATCATTGAAAGATTTTTCAAATCCTTTATACCCTTCATAAGGTAAACCTGCTATTAAATCTAAGTGCTGATGTATATTTTTATAAGATTCTATCTGTTTTACAACTTTAGATAGTTTTACAAAATCGTCTTTTCTTCCACATGCCTCAAGTACATTTTGGTCTGTAGACTGAACACCTATTTCAAACTGGAATAAACCTGGCTTACAGTCTTTTAAGAATTCCAACATCTCATCGTCAATTAAATGAGCAGTTACCTCAAAATGATATGTCGTAAATCCATTATCATTTTCCATAAGGAATTTCATTATATCCATAGCAGTTTTTTTCTTAGCATTAAATGTTCTATCTATAAATTTTATCTGTGCAACTCTAGCATCTATAAGATTTTTTAAATCTTTTTTAACTCTATCTAAGCTAAAATATCTAAGACCTTTAATTGCTGATGATAGGCAGTACTGACAGTTAAATGGACATCCTCTTGAAGATTCATAATAAACTATTCTATTTTCGTATTCTTTAGGATCCATATTATCGTATGGACTAGGTATTAAGTCTAAGTCCTGTAGATAAGGTCTTTCTTCATTAACTACAACTTTTTCTCCATCTCTCCAAACAAGACCTTTTATATCAGCTGCATTCATTTTGCCGTTTAACATTAAGCAAACATCTCTAAATGTAACCTCACCCTCGCCATAAAGAATATAGTCTATAAATTTATTCTCTTTCATTAAGTTTTCGCTGTCGTAACTAACCTCAGGCCCACCTAAACCTATTATTAAATTAGGCATAACCTTTTTTAAATTTTCGCAAAGGCTCATTATATCTACAACATTCCAAATATATACTGAGAAAAATACAGCATCATATCCACCTTTATATATATCTTTTAAAATATAATCTGCCTGATTATTTATCGTATACTCTCTTATTTCTGTTTCCTGTACATCTTTTGCAAATTCTTTTAAATATCTTATCGCTAAATTTGTATGAATAAATTTAGAGTTAAGGGTTGTAAGTAATATCTTCAAAAAATCACCCTCCAAAATTATTTTTATATTTATTTGTGCAATATTTTCATCTATTTTAGTTTAATATTGCAACATTCTCATCTTTCCTTGTATTTTGTTCTTTATTTTATTATTATAATAATTGTAGGTAATATATTATAATCGTCTATTTTGACAGAAAGGATAGCTATCATGGAAAAATTCGAAAAAGTCTCACTTAATGATTTATCTGTTCAAGATCTTCTTCTTATAATAAAAGCCCTTGAATACACTAACGAAAATACTAAACTAAATGTATTTGGCGATCTTAGAAATAATCTTGTAAAAGAGCTTTGTTTCCTTACTGAAACAACTGAAGAAGAATTTCTTTCTTATATCGAATCTAAATCAGAATAATTCTAATTAAGATTTTTTAGCAAATCTAAAGCAGTACTCTCCTGATTTAGCGTGCACATTTATTTTTAATAAATTTCCATTTATAATCTTTGATTTTACTGTAAGCTTGTTTAATATAGGGTCTTGAATCGAATCACCCTCATTTAACGAAATAATTTCCAGAGGATTTGCCTTAGCATTATACTCTTTTTTATTAATTTTATATTTTTTAAGTTTTACAGTATATTCAGCCATGGAATCCACAAAGTCTATATTCTCTATTTCCGTTGAAATCTTTTGACCTAATAGCGAGAATAGGACTTTTTTTATTGAATCTATATCAGACTTTTCATCTCTATCTTCAACATATATATCAAAAATAGCATCAAGTAATCCTGAGCATATATCACTACTAGAATTTCTCTTTCCATCTTTATACTCATCTATAGTTTTTATAATACCAATTCTGTACATCTGGAATTTTACTACATGAGATTTTTCCATATCTATATTTAAAGAAACCACTCTTTCTTTTATCATGTCCATTATCTCATCATACTCAATAGATGGATTTTTTAATAAATTATGAATTAATTCACTGTAAATCAACGTTGCAATTAAATATTCGCTATACTTATTTTCAATTTTAAAGTACATAACATATTTTTTTACAAGCTCAACAAGCTCTTTATCACATTTTTCTCCATCATTATTTCCCAATATTACCGGAAGGAAAATATTTAAAAGATTTTCACCGTTGTACTCAGCTCCATAAAACTTATAATATCTAAGCTCATCTCTAAGTCTGTTATTATCTACAAATAAATATCTCTGCTTAAAATCATCTATTAGACATTTTGTATTTACAAGCATCAACATTTTTATTATATCACTATCTGTATCAAACGCACTTATATAGGCATTTTTCACAAAATTATCTATTTGATTTTCCATAATTTCACCTCTAATTTAAAAAAAGAGGCTTATAAAAATAAACCTCTCTCTTTACTCTAAACTACTTTAAATCTAAAAACTACATTTTATGTGGTGCGTGCATTCCTAATAATGCAAGACCATTTTCTATTGACTGTCTTGTAGCTTCAACAAGAGCAAGTCTTGCTTTTCTTAATTCTGCATCGTCTACAAGTATTGGGTTGTCATGATAGAATTTATTGAATGCCTGAGCAAGATCTAGTACAAATCTTGTTACTATATGAGGCTCATTTTTCTTCATTGATGCAAGTATACATTTGTTGAATGATTCTATAACTTTTAGAACTTCTGAGCTTCCTTCATCAGAAAGTAGGCTGTAATCTATATCAGAAGTAACCTCTTCGCCAGCTTTTCTAAGTACCGCACAACATCTAGCGTGAGTGTACTGTACATAAGGTCCAGTTTCTCCATCAAAGCTAAGTGTTTTATCCCAAGAGAATGTGTAGTCTTTTATTCTACTGTTTGATAATTCCTGGAATACTACTGCACCTACACCTACCTGTTTAGCTATTTCATCAACATTTTCAGCGTTAGGATTCTTAGTAAGTATTATATCTTTAGTTTTTTCTATTGCCTGTCTTAAAACGTCTTCAAGGAATACTACTCTACCTTTTCTAGTAGACATTGTTCCACTTTCAAGAGCAACCATACCAAATGGAACGTGAACAAGGTCTTTAGACCATTCGTATCCCATAAGTTCTAGTACTTTGAATAGCTGCTGGAAGTGAAGTGCCTGCTGAGAACCAACTACATATAAACATTTATCGAAATCATAAGTTTCTTTTCTGTATATAGCAGCTGCTAAATCTCTTGTCATATATAGTGTTGAACCGTCTTTTTTAGTTATAAGAGCTGGTGTCATATTATATGCGTCAAGATTTACTATATTTGTTCCTTCAGATTCTTCTAGTAATCCTTTTTCTTTTATTAAATCTATTACTCTATCCATTTTATCTGAATAGAAACTTTCTCCTGCGTATGAATCGAATTCTATGTCTAAAAGGTCGTAAACTCTTGAGAATTCTTTTAAACTTTCATCTCTGAACCACTGCCATAAAGCTTTAGCTTCTTCATCACCGTTTTCTAGTTTTGTAAACCATGCTCTAGCTTCATCTTCCATTTCTGGATGTACTTCAGCTTCATCGTGGAATCTTACGTATAATTTTAATAATTCTGGTATTGGGTTGCTTTCTACTGTTTCTTTATCTCCCCATAATTTGAATGCTACTATTAATTTACCGAACTGTGTTCCGTAGTCACCAAGATGGTTTATTCTAACCATATTGTATCCCTGAGAATTGTATATTTTGTATAGTGCATTACCTATAACTGTAGTTCTTATATGTCCTATATGGAATGGTTTTGCTATGTTAGGAGAAGAGAAGTCAACTACAACAGTTTTACCTTTTCCTAATTCACTTTTACCGTAGTTTTCTTTTTCAGTAAGAACTTTATTTATAACTGTTTCAGCTAATTTTGATTTGTCAACGAAGAAGTTCACATATCCTCCTAACTGAACAACTTTTGATATAGATCCTTTTGGTTCTATCTTTCCTGCTATATCTTCAGCTATCATATTTGGCGCTTTTCTAAATATTTTAGCTAATTTAAAACAAGGGAATGCATAATCTCCCATTTCTTTATTAGGTGGTATTTCTATATAGCTCTGTATTTCTTCTAAAGTAAGGTCTTCTATCTGTTCCTTTAAAGCAGAAGCTACTTCTAATTTAAAATCCATTATTTCTTCCTCCTCAAATATTTTCTTTATATATTATTAATTTTCTTTATATTTTCCGTACAAAAATCATATTTTTTCGATTTTACATACTTACACTTATCTCTCTATGTTAAAACAATTTCAACTATTTTTCAAGCTATTTAGAGAATTTAATCATTCATTTTTTCTTTTTCTATTTATTTACTTTTGAGCTTCTAAGTCCTTCTCACTAATCGCTTTTATTCCGTTCATTTCAAATAGAGCTGCAGTTACTCCTTTTCCTTCTTTCTTTATTCCTTTAAATTCTCCATTGTGTATTTTATTAACGCCACAAGAAGGACTTCCTTCTTTCAAAATAGCTAATTCTACATCATACTTTTTAGCCTCTTCTAAGCTAACCTCTGCACCCTTCATATATTCTTTTGTAACATCTGCTCCCACTCTAGATATAACCTTACAATTTCCATCTATTACATCTTTTCCTTCTCCACCTATTATCTCTGCAGGCTCTCTTGGAGTAGAAAGACCTCCTGTACATTCTGGGCAAATAGTTATGTATTCCTTTCCCTCTAAATAACTTAAAACAGCCTCATTTCTATTATTTCCACCACTGTACTTACAATTTTCTCCAACTAAACAAGCTGATACAACTATCATAAAACATCCTCCTATTTTTATCTCTATAGATAATTACTGATTAAATTTATTTTATATTATTTTATATATTATATGCCTGTACTTACCAGTTCACTATCTATACTTACTAATTCAATTATACCTTCTACTTAATCAAAATACTTATATAAATAAAAAAAGACTCCTATTTTTTAATAGAAGTCTTTCCTTTGCATAAAGCAAATATTTATTTTAACTTATAACAAATCTTTTTAGACTATTTAATGAAGTTGAATGCTTCTTTTTCTACACCATCCAACTCTAAACCAAATATTTTTAATATTGTTGCAGCGTGTGATCTTATGTCGCCTTCTTCTACAACTTCTCCATTTTTTATATTTGGTCCAAAAGCTATAAATGGAGGTCTATTTCCTTTTGTTGGTAGATGCCCATGTGTAGAAACAGCAAACTTATAATCTTTTGTATCTGGTCCTTTTATAACACTTCCATCTAAATCATTTCCAAACGAAATTCCTTCAAGTCCTTCAAGTACCATTTCAAAATTGCCTTCATCTCCAAGTTCAGAGGCTTCTTCTTTAGAAAAAATACTTTCTATAAATAATTCATCTTTGTATTCTTCAAGAAGTTCTCTTAACTCTTGAAGTCTATCTAAATTATTTACTATTACCTGAGCTGATATTCCAGAAGAGTTTACAAAAGCATCAAAATCTTTAATTTCTCCATCTTCAACTTTTATAAATCCTCTTTCTTTAAGAAGTACATTTGGATTTACAACTTTATCTACTCTAAGATGTCCGTGGTCTCCAAGTACTATAAAGTTTGTATCTTCATATGTTCCAGCATCTTTTGTAGCTTGAATAATTTCTCCTAACCATTTATCATTCATTATTAATGCTTCATCAACTTTTTCATTAAAAAGACCATTGTCATGTCTTGTATGATCTAGTGTAGCTAGGTGTATTAACATTAAATCTGGCTTATATTCTTTTATTATATCAACTGCACAATTTACACCAAAGAAGTCTAAATTTGGCTCAAATTTCCAATCAAGGTGATGACAATGTCTATTATAAATATCATCCATTATAATCTTACTTGAGCTTTTTTCAAAAGTTTCTCTTGGGTCATCTTCTCTATTTGGAGCCCATATTTCCGCAACATTGTAATCTATATTGGGATTTCCACCCATTACAGGCCATAATACACTTGATGTAGTTAGATTATTTTCTTTTGCCACGTCCATAATTGTTTTTACTTTTATATCTTTTGAATACCAGTACCAATCGCTGTTCTTCTTATTTGGCTCAAACTTCTCATTGTGATATATTCCATGTTTTTTAGGATATACACCTGTAACCATACTTGTATGACATGGGTATGTCAAAGTTGGATAAATACAGTTTATATTTTTAACTATTGAACAATTTTCTAATATGGATTTAAAATTTGGCAAATCCTTTACAAATTCTAAGTCTTTTTCAAATAAAGAATCTATTGATAATACTATAGCCTTTGTCATTTACACTTCCCCTTTACTTACATATAATTTAATACTTTTTATATGTTTATTTGTTTGTTTTGTCTATTACTGCCTGCATAGCAGAAGTTCCTTTTTCTACTATATCCTTAGGATTTGAATTTAGGTCAGTAAGTCCTTTTTTAATTTCATCCATTAATTTATCAGTTGCTTCTTTATAACCACTTAACATTGGAAGCGCAACAGCATACTGTAACTGATCAGTTGCAACTTTATACTGTGGTTTTTCTTTGTATAATGTCTGTAATTTTTCTGAGTTTGTTGCATCTTCAGTTGTTGGTAAGTATCCTGTTGATGAACTAAATTCAACTATTCTATCTGTTTCTGTCATCCATTTTATAAATTCAGCACTTGCTTCTTTTTCTTCATCTGTTCCACCTTCAAGCATTGCTAAGTTAGCTCCACCTGTAGGAGTTGCGTATTTCTGATTTTCAGGTAAGAATGCTGTAGATATTTCAAATTTTCCTTCTGTCTGCTGTATAAGACCTGCTAAATCTGCTGTTGATGTAAATATCATACCTACTTTACCATTTACAAAGTCCTGTTTTGCTACATCCCAAGCATTATAATCTTCACCTGGAGGCATTTTCATTACGCCTTCTTTCATCATTTCCTGCCAGAATTTAACAGGAGCCTGTCCTGATTCATTGTTGAATGCTACTTTTTTACCGTTAGTTATTTCTCCTCCACTCTGCATTACCATCGCTTCATAGAACCAAATATCTATTGGTGTTTCAAATCCATAAATTTCTTCTGATTTATTTGTCATTTTAGTAGCGTATTCTTTAAGTTCATCCCAAGTTTTTGGCCCTGCTGGATCAAGGCCTGCTTTAGTTGCCATATCCTTATTTATATATAGTATAGGAGTACTTCTATTAAATGGTACACCAACAAATTTATTTTCATAATATGAATTTGTTAAAAGACCTGGGAAGAATCTTTCCTGATATGTTTTGTCAAAATAGTTACTCATATCAACTAATGCATTTTCTGATGCAAATGTTCCTGTCTGAGTTATTTCCAATAATGTTACGTCTGGCTGGTCTTTAGATGTTAAAGCTGCCTGTAATTTTGTCGCATTTTCATAATAATCTTTCTGTTTTAACATATTTACTTTTATATCTTCGTGCTCACTATTGAACTGATCCACCATTTTCTGAGCAGTTTCTCCGTTAGTTCCACCTAAAGGAGCCCAGAAGTCTATAGTTGTCGCACTTCCACTAGCATCTGCAGAATCCCCTGATTTATTAGAACTTGAACAACCTACTAACGAACTTACTAATAATGTTATTGCCAATCCTGTTGCTATTTTTCTTTTGAAATTCATGTTTTTCCTCCAAATTTATCTTTTTATTTTTTTATTTTATTCCCGAATACATAAAAGCTTCTTTTACTTTTTTATTTGCAAATATATAAACAAGAATTATAGGTAAAATTAGAATTATATTTCCTGCCATTATTACATTCCATGCAGTAATTCCCTCTGAAGATTTTAATAAAGCTACTCCTATTGGAAGTGTTCTTATGGCATCTGTATTTGTCATTACTAAAGGCCAGAAGTAGTTGTTCCAATGGTATATAAAGTTAAATAATATAAATGTTATTACAGCTGGTTTAGCCATAGGTACCATTATTCTAAACATTATTTTTAAATCAGAAGCTCCATCTAGTTTAGCTGCCTCAATAATTTCATCAGAAATCTGCATAAAATTCTGTCTTAGTAAAAATATACCAAATGAAGTTGTCATAAATGGAATTATAAGTGGAACATAAGTATTTATAAGTCCAAGTTTACTCATCATCATATATACAGGTAAAAAAGTAACCTGTGGTGGAATCATAAGTCCTACAAGTAGAATTCCAAATAGTATTTTTTCACCTTTAAATTTTATTTTTGAAAATGCATAGGCTGCTGGAACCATAACTACAAACTGTATAATTAAAATACTTCCTGTTACAAATATACTGTTTAATAAATACCTGAAAAATGGCCCTGAATTCCATGCTGCACTATAATTTTCTAATACAATTTCTTTTGGAATTATTGTAGGTGGTAATTGCATCATTTCCTGTGGATTTTTTACAGATGTCGATAACATCCACACAAAAGGAAATATAAATATAGCAGATAGGATTAATAGAGCTACTATTTCTATTGCTTTTGATGCTATTTTTTTTACATCAATTTCTTTTACTTCAACTTTTTCTTTCTTGATATTTTGTGTAATATCCATTTTATCCTCCTTCTAAATATGTCTTTTCTTATCTATCTTTACTGATAGTGAACTTTTTTCGATAATAATTTAAAGTTAGCATAAGTTGCTATCATAACTATAACCAATAAGAACATACTAGCTGCACTTGCTTGACCTATGTCATAATATACAAATCCAGATTCGTATATAAAGTAAGACAACATATTTGTAGATCCAAGAGGACCACCCTGAGTCATTATACTTATCTCGTCAAATACCTGGAAAGATGCTGTTGTTGTCGTTATCATAAGGAAGAATATAGTAGGAGATAATAACGGTAATGTTACTTTAAAGAAAGTAGTTATTTTATTTGCATTATCTAACTTAGATGCTTCGTATATATAATTGGGTATAGATTTAAGTCCTGATAAAACGATTAAAACATTGTATCCTAGTGTTTTCCATATTCCTATTATAATTAATGACATTAATGCCGATTTTTCACTCGAAAGCCATTTTGATGTTGGCAAATGTAATGTAGATAATATCCAGTTTAAAAGTCCATACTGAGGCTCCATAATCCAAAGCCATAATACAGCAACAGATACTAAAGATATTACATATGGTGTAAATATTATACTTTGTGTTAAGTTATGTATTATAGAATTTTTATTTAACCAAACAGCAAGTAATACCGCCAATGTTATTGATATAGTTACCATAAAGAAAGTATAAATAGCTGTATTTGTTATAGTCTGTATAAATTCTGGGTTATTTAATAAGTCTATATAATTTCTTAATCCAACATTTTCAAAACTTGAGCTAATAAGACTTCCTGACTGAAAACTTAAAGATATTGTTTTAATTATCGGATATATTATAAACAATAAAGTTCCAAAAATAGCTGGTGCTATATATAAATACGCTTTATTAAATTGCTTTTTCATAAATATCTCCTTTAATCTCAGAATATATATTTTTACATGCTTCCGAATCTTCTATTCTTTCTCCATTTTTATCGAAATAATATAAATCTTTCTCTAATATATTTACTCTTAAAGTTTTTCCCATATCAAACATATCATTTTCTGTTTTAACTCTTACTTCATTATTAAGAACTGATAGACAGTATATTGTTTCATTTCCTAGTACTTCTTTAGTTATTACCTCTCCTAATAAGCTAAATACATCATCATCGCTTTTTATGTCTATGTTCATATCTATGTCTTCTAAAGTTGCTTTTTCAGGTCTAAAACCAATTTTAATATCATTTTTTTCTAATATATTCATACATGGATTACCTATAAACTGAGCTACAAATAAATTTTCAGGATTTTGATATATATTTTTAGGAGAACCCTCCTGCATTATTTTACCTTTGTTCATTATAACTATCTTGTCAGCCATAGACATTGCTTCTATCTGGTCATGAGTTACATAAACAAATGTTGATTTTAACTTCTGATGTAACTGTATTAATTCTGTTCTCATCTGATTTCTTAGCTTAGCATCTAGGTTAGATAGTGGTTCATCCATTAAGAATACTTTTGGATTTTTAACCATTGCTCTAGCAAGTGCTACCCTCTGTCTCTGTCCACCAGATAAATTTCCTGGTTTTACATTTAAATATTCTCTTAATCCTACAATGTCTATAAATTCATCTATAAGTTTTTCTCTCCTTTCTTTTTCTATTTTTCTATTTTTAAGACCGAATTCTATATTTTCTTTAACAGTCATGTGTGGATATAGTGCATAGTTCTGGAATACCATTGCTATATCTCTTTTACTTGCATCTGTATGTGTAACATCTTTTCCTTCTATTTCTAATTTTCCTGAAGTTATATCCTCAAGTCCTGCTATCATTCTTAATGTTGTAGATTTACCACATCCACTTGGTCCTACTAATACAGTAAAAGAACCGTCTTCTATACTAAGATTTAAATTTTCTATAACTGTGTTTTTTTTATTATAAGATTTTGTTACATTTTCTAGCCTTATATCTGCCATTTTTATCCTCCTAAATTTATTTTCTAGATTAATTATTTAATTGCATAACTAATATTACTATTGGTTTATAAAGAGAAGATTAAATATAATTAAACTTATGGTAAAGTTATTTAAATTAGAATTAAATAACAAATAATTTTTTTAACATCAGTAAGTAAAACGTTATTTTTTTAAAACAAAAAAAAACGAAATATATATTAAATTTTAAATTTTATTTATATAAAAAAGGTGAAACTCTATCGCAATTGATGAGTTTCACCTTTTAATTTTAATATTATATTTTTATTTTAATGTTACAATTGTGACACCTACGCCACCTTCACCGTATCCACCCGGTCTTTTTTTCTTTACATGTTTATTCTTTTTAAGAACATCCTGAAGTCCTGTCTTTAATACTCCAGTCCCAACACCATGTATTACAGTTACCTGTTCTAAACCTGCAACTGTAGCATCATCAAGATACTTTTCAAGTTCAAGAGTTGCCTCTTCAAGATTCATACCTCTTAAATCAACTTCTCCTTTTACTCTTCCTGATTTTGCTTTTATTACACTTCTAGTTTTCTTAGTAACTGTAGCCTGCTGCTGATTCTTAATTTTCTGAAGAGACTTATATGGTAGGGTCATCTTCATTATACCAATCTGTACAACTGCTTCTTTCTTTTTATCATCAGCTGAAACAACTATACCTTCCTGGTTAAGTGTAATTACTTTTACATCTTCACCAGCCTTTAAGTTTTTAATTTCCTTTGAAGCTACTTTAGGCACTATCATGCTCTTAACAGTAGGCTGTAAACTTCCCATTGAATCCGTCAATTCTTTTCTAAGCTGCTCAATCTGTCTATTTTTTTCTTTAGATGCTCTTTCTTGTTCTAATTCTCTAAGACGTTTTATTATTTCGTCTACTTCTTCTTTTGCCTGTCTTGTTATAGAGAATGCCTCACTTCTGGCTCTTTCCATCATCTTTTCTTTCTGATTAGTTAGTTTTTCTAGTTTTTCGGCCTCAGCATCTCTTATCATCTGTATTTCAGTTTTTAACTTTTCAGCTTCTGCTCTATCTTCTTCTGCTTTTATTCTATTCTTTTCTACATTCTGAAGAAGGTCTTCAAGTTCTATATTTTCTGTATTTATAAATTCTTTAGCTCTATTTATAACAAATTCGCTAAGCCCTAATTTTTTCGATATTTCAAAGGCATTAGATTTTCCTGGCACTCCGATAAGAAGTCTATATGTTGGACTTAATGTTTCAACATCAAACTCAACCGCAGCATTTTCAACACCTTTTTTAGTAAGGGCATAGTTTTTAAGTTCACTGTAATGAGTAGTAGCTATACATTTTGCTCCTGCCATCCGAACATCTTCTAGTATTGCTATTGCAAGTGCTGCACCTTCTACTGGATCTGTTCCTGCTCCAAGTTCGTCAAATATTACTAAAGAATCTTCTGTAACCTTATCTAATATAGATACAATTCTAGTCATATGAGATGAGAATGTAGATAAACTCTGTTCTATACTCTGTTCATCACCTATATCTGCAAATATATTGTCGTATACACACATACTACTTCCAAAATCAGCTGGTATATGTAGACCGCTCTGTGTCATAAGTGCAAATAAACCTACAGTTTTAATAGTTACTGTTTTACCACCTGTATTTGGTCCTGTTATAACTAATGTGTGGAATTCATCTCCAAGATATATAGTATTTGCAACAACTTTTTTAGGATCTAGTAATGGATGACGTCCATTTTTTATTACAAAGCTTTTGTCCTTATTAAGCTTAGGATCTATACCTTTCATTTCTAATGAAAGTTTACCTTTTGCAAATATAAAATCTATTTTTTCTAGTATTTCTTGGTTTGATATAATCTCTCTAGCTATTTCACCTATCATCTTTGATAATTCAGCTAATATTCTTTCAATTTCTTCTTGCTCATCTAATTTTAACTTTCTAAGCTCGTTGTTCATCTCAACTATGCTCATTGGCTCAATGAATAAAGTTGCACCAGATGAAGATTGATCATGTACTATCCCAGCTACAACAGATCTGTATTCCGCTTTTACAGGAACAACAAATCTATCTCCTCTCATAGAAATAATACTATCCTGTAAGTATTTCTGGTATGTAGCTGAAGATATTATAGTATTTAGCTTTGATCTTATAGACTGATTTTTTTGTACGATTTTTCTTCTTATATCCCTAAGTGTATGAGATGCACTATCTGCAATCTCTATTTCACTAACTATCGCATTGTATACTGCGTCTTCTATTTCTCTGTGTATATAAAGAGATGTAGCAAGTGACTGTATTATAGGATAATTAAAATCTTCTTCCTCACCATCTCCAGATAAGCTATTAGATAATACTCTAGCTGCTCTCAACGTATCAGCAACCATTAATAAACTTCCTGGATCAAGTGATGCTCCTATTTCCGCTCTCTTTACCTTATCTAAAACATCGTGTATTCCTCCAAGACTTACATGTCCTCTCTTTATTAAAATAGATTGAGCCTCTGTAGTTTCCTGCAATCTATACTGAACTTCTTCAAAATCAGAACTAGGTTCTAATTTTTCTACCTTATTAAGACCTAGAGATGACGATGCTTTTGTTTTTAAAATTTCTATTATTTTATCAAACTCAAGAACTTTAAATGATTTATTGTCCATAATATCCCCTCTTTCTCAAAATTTTTTAAATTTATTAATCAATTTTTTTTATCAATTAAATTTAATATAATTTATATTTATTTATAAAACGTTGAATTTTAGGACATATTGAGAAAATCGTTTTTTCTTTTTCAAAAAATTTTCAGATTTCAATATAAATTTGACGTTTTCCAATGTTTTTTTTTAAATTTTGTATTATACTGTTAATGTAGCTATTTAATATTATACATAAACATATAAAATTTGTATAATACAAAAGCAATTTTATTTATTATTATTTTATTCAGGAGGACTTTACAAATGTCAAATGTATTAGGACACTTAGAACCAAAAAGAGTTTTCGAAAACTTCGAAGCAATGAACCAGATACCAAGAGCTTCATATCATGAAGAAGCAGTTAGTAACTGGTTAAAAGAATTCGGTGAAAAATTAGGATTAGAAACTATCCAGGATAAAGTTGGTAACATAATAATCAAAAAACCAGCTACTCCAGGTTATGAAAATTGCCCAGCAGTTATACTTCAGGGACACATGGATATGGTTCCAGTTAAAGGAAAAGGATCTAACCACAATTTCGATACTGATCCAATAGAAATGAGAATAGTTGACGATATGATATACGCTAACAACACTACTCTTGGTGCTGACAATGGTATAGCAGTTGCTATGTCTTTAGCTATATTAGAAGACAACACTTTAAAACATCCAGCTTTAGAAGCTGTATTCACTATAAATGAAGAAAGTGGTATGGATGGTGCTTATGCTCTAGATACTTCTTTATTAAAAGGTAAATACCTTCTAAACATAGACTCTGAAGAAGAAGGATGCTTCACTATAGGATGTGCTGGTGGTAAAACTCCACTTCTAACATTAGATAGAGAATACAAAGAAGCTTGCAGCTGCAAAAAAGCATTAAAATTCGCTGTTACTGATTTACTTGGTGGACATTCAGGACAGGAAATACAGTTACAGAGAGCTAATGCAACTAAATTAGTTGTAAGAATGTTAACTCAGCTTTCAGTTGATTTCGATTTAGCTGACTTAACTGGTGGTACTATGCACAATGCTATACCAAACCACGCTGAAGCTGTTATATTAGTAGAAGATGTTGATGCTGTTAAAGCTGAATTAGAAGCATTATACAACAAAATGAGAGCTGAATTCGCAGTTTCTGAACCTCACATGAACTTAGTATTTGAAGATGCTTCAGTTGAAAAAGTTTATACTGATGAATTCAAAACAAAATTATTAACATTATTAACAGTATTACCACACGGTGTAAATTCTTACACAGTTAACGAAGATGGTACTTTAGATACTTCTCTTCCAGAAAGTTCAACAAACATGGCTATAGTTGAAAACGTTGGAGATCAGGTTAAAGTTACTTTCTCTATAAGAAGTGCTAAAGAAACTATAAAAGAAGAAATAGCTAAGAGAGTTGAATTACTTGCTGCTGCTTTAGGATGCAAATTCGAAATAATAGCAGGATACCCAGCTTGGGAAGTAATACCTCACTCTACTATAGAAAAAATATGTACAGATTCTTGGGTTAAAATAACTGGTAAAACTCCAGCTATAATAGCTATACATGCAGGACTTGAATGTGGTCTTCTTCTTGACAAAATGGAAGGTGTAGAAGCTATATCTATAGGACCTGATATGTTCGATGTTCACTCTGAAAAAGAACATTTAAGCATACCATCAACTAAAAACTGCTACGAATTCGTTCTAGATGTATTAGAATCTATGAACCAGTACTAAAATTAAAAGTACAAACAAAATTAAAACTGAATAAATAATAGATTAAAAGAGGTTGTTTCTTTAAGATTCAATCTCTTTTTTATTATACTAATCCTTTAAACTTCAAAAATAAAAAATAGACACCATCTCTTTCAGTTTTTACTTCTGAGATGGTGTCTATAATATGTCACCGTTTTTCTTTATCATATTTTTTACCTTTCCTTTTCCACAATCTATATTAATTTTAATTGTAATATTATTTTTTATATCATCTAATTAAATTCGCTTAATTGTTTCTCTTTTAGATGATCTTATCTATTTTATCAATATGTTATATTTTGTAACACTTGTTAGTATATAACGAATCTTTTTAAGATCCACTTGCTTTATCCTTTAGTTTTAACTTCTTTGTACTGATTTTACTTCTTTAATCTTGGAGGTTTTAATTTGTAATGGCTAATGTAAACTCTATGCTGGATACTTTATTTAATCTTTAACTTTTCATTGGACTCACCACTTCCTTTTTATATTAGCTACTTTAGCTGTATTCGAAGATTTCTAAATTTAGATTTATTTTAAAAGCTTTTTTATCTTCTTCTTTAATTAGATTATACCCCCACTTTTGCAAGATGTCAATTATTTTTCAGAATATTTTTTGAATTTATCCTTAAATATTCTTCCTGCTCAGATTTTAATATTTGATTAAACAAGATCCAACTTTGATTATTACATACATCAACTACAAAAAAACAAAAAAAATTATAGACACCATCTTTGCCAATTTTCTTTGACCTTCTAGAGATGGTGTCTATAATGTATCACCGTTTTTCTTTACCATTTTTTACCTGTCCTTTTTAGAATTTTAATTAATATTTAGCTTTAATTATCCTTTTGCAAATTATTTTAGTTTATATTTTTTATCATATTAGATTATAATGCGATTAATGTAACTTTGAACTACTTTTCTCGGAGGTTTTTTCTGTTACTTACTACTTTGCTGGATGAAGTTTAATTGCTTTAATGTTTAGAGAATAGATTTTTATTTATTCCTTATATTTTCATTGGACCCACCACTTTCTTTTTCCTTATTTTTGGATTCTATCCAAATCTTCCAATTAACTTAATCTTTTTATTAGATTTAGTTTTGAAAAAGTGTTTTTATCTTTTTCTTTAATTAGATTATACTCTCTATTTTGCAAGCTGTCAATTATTTTTCAGAATCTTTTATTAATTCTTTCTTTTTAAAGTGCAACAATATATTCAATCAAAAAAGGCAAGATATTTTTTAAATACCTTGCCTTTTTAACATATAAAAGTTTTTATATATTATTTTCTAAAGTTAATTTTTTATCATTTTTTGAAGTTTTTTCAAAAAATATTTTTCTTTTCTCAAAATTTCTAATTAGATCCAGAGTATTCTTCTTTTAATGCCTTGCTCAAAGAGCTAAGAACATCTGGCGGAACTGTATTTTCTGTAGATGGCGCCAATGCTATTGCTTTTTCAGCTACACCATATTCAGTATTTTTTCCACCTTTAAAAGAATCTCCTCCATCATATACCATTGCACATAAATCATAAACAGCTTTTGAGTAACTTTTTGTTATTGATGCAACTACCTTATCTTTAGAATAATGATACTGATCCTTGTTTACTGCTATAATTTTTGAATAATTGTTATTAATAGAATCTATAGCTGCCTTTGAATCGTCTTCTGTCGGAGCAAATAATATATCAGCTCCATAATATTCTACATCTACAAATGCATTTTTTGCATCCTCATATGATTCATAAATATTTACATTTCTTGATATTATTTCTGGATTTTTATCATTTGCTTTTTTTAGACCTTTTTCAAATCCCTGTCTATACGCATTTTCACTACTTCCACTCGTTCCACTTATATATCCAACTTTATTCTTAGCTGTCATTTTTCCAGCTATAAATCCAGCTATAAATCCAGATCTTTCATCATCAAATGTTATAGTAGTTAAATTTTTAGGCATATCTCCATCTACTGTAGCATCTATTAATGCAAAATCTTGGTTAGGATATTTTTTAGCACATACACTTATTATATTTTCAAATCTAGGTCCTGCACCTATTATTAGAGCAGTTTTCCCACCTTTTACAAGAACCTCTATATTACTCTTTATATCATCTTTGCTTGAACATTTTATAAATCTTCCATCTATACCAAGACCAGATTCAGCCTCTTCAAGTCCTGCTCTTGCTGATGAAATAAGTGCTTCCCCTGCGCCACCTTCTGCATCAGTTAAAAGAGTTACATTTACTAAATCCGATACCGGCTCCTCTTTTTCCTTTTCTTTATTAATCATACTACAACCACCAAGGCTAGTAGCAATCATAATAGCCGAAAGAGATGAAATTATAAATTTTTTTAACCTCATCTTGCCCTCCATAAAAAATAATTATTCTATTTCTTTAAACAAATAATTCCCATTGCTCCAGGTCCTGAATGAGTTCCTATTCCTGTTCCTATCTGGAATAACTCTATATTATCTGGATGAAGTTCTTCTTTTACACAATCCATAAATTTCTTTATTTCATCTTCATCGTTATCAGTATATCCCACATATACAGTCTGTCCTGCAAGATCACCACATTCATCCTTTGTCAATTCTACCATTTTAGATACTAAATTTCTTTTACCTCTAACCTGAGATAACTGTGATACTAAACCATCTTTAACGTATAATATAGGTTTGATATTTAGTATATTTCCTATAGCAGCCTTAGTAGAAGAAATTCTTCCACCTTTCTGAAGGTATTCAAGTGTATCTGTACAGAACATTACAAATACTTTTTCTTTCATAGCTTCAAGAGCTTCTAATATCTCATCTATAGTTTTTCCTTCATCTCTTAATTTTATTGCCTCTATAACATATCTAGCTATACCGTAGCAAACTTGTTGAGAATCGAAAACTCTTATATCTCCTGACATATCATTTTTTGCCATTATTGCACTCTGGCAAGTTCCAGTTGCTGAAGAAGATGCAGCTATATATAATATGCTGGTATCTTCTGAATTGTATTTACCAAACACTTCTTTAAACTGTCCATAAGTTACCTGAGATGTTTTTGGATATACATTTTCATTTCTTAACATTTTATAAAAATCATCTTTTGAAATATCTATACCATCTCTATATTCTTTTTCCCCGATTATTACAGTTAGTGGTATCATTTCTATATCATTCTGCTCTACTATGCTTTTGTCTAAATCACAAAGACTATCGCATATTATTTTTATTTTGCTCATATCTATTCTCCTCCTGTTTATCTCATTCCTGGGTAATCTAGCTGTCTAAGCGCTTCGTATGTCATAACCGCAACAGCATTAGAAAGATTTAAACATCTAGCTCTTTCTAAATCAAGCATAGGGATTCTTGCACAATCCTCTATATGTCTTTCTATTATTTCTTTAGATAAACCTTTTGTTTCGCTTCCAAAAACAAGAAAACATCCATCTTTATACTCTACATCAGTATGAGTTCTTTTGACCTTACTTGTCCCTAAAACATACTGTGCATCTGGATTCTGAGCCTCTAGTTCTTCAAAGTTTTCATATATCTTAACATCTGCTATATCCCAATAATCAAGACCACATCTTTTAAGATGTTTATCCGTTAATTCAAATCCTAATGGTTTTACAAGGTGTAATTTTGCACCTGTAACCGCACATGTTCTTATTATATTGCCTGTATTATGTGGTATTTCAGGCTCAACTAAAACTATATTAATTGCCATCTATCTTCCTCCTACATATATACTATTCCTATAAAGCATTTATTTTATTCAATAGTATTCCTCATTATAAAGTATTCTCAGTCTTTTATTTTACTATCTCTAAAAAATAATTACAATGCTTTTTTATCGGGCAGTCGGTACATTCTGGCTTTCTAGCCTTACACATTCTTCTTCCTAAAAAGATAAATAAATGGTGTGCTTTTGACCATCTTTCTTTAGGAAGAACCTTCATAAGTTCAAATTCTGTTTTTTCAGGAGTAGAAGTTTCGACAATTCCTATTCTATTTACTATTCTAAAAACATGAGTATCTACTGGAATCGCAGGATGCCCAAATGCATTACTTAAAACAACTCCAGCAGTTTTTCTTCCTACACCTGGAAGTTTTACAAGTTCTTCTAATGAGTCTGGAACTTCTGAGTTGTAATCGTTGTATAAAATTTCTGATGTCATTTTTATTTTTTTAGCCTTACTTTTGTAAAGACCACAAGTTTTTATCATCTCTCCTATTTCTTCCTCAGAAAGATCTGCAAACTGTTTTGGCGTATTGCAAACCTTAAACATTTCATCTGTTACCTTATTTACTCTAACGTCCGTACACTGAGCAGAAAGAATTGTCGCAACTAACAATTCAAAAGGAGTCGTATAATGCAACTCGCACTCAGCATCAGGATACTGAATCTCTAATAAATCTAAAATTTCTTTTATCTCTTCACTACTTTTTCCCATTAATCTTCCTCCAATATCTCAAGATTTCTCTTTATAATTCCCTTTCCTCTCCAAGAAAATGCTCTATTATAATATCTTCTTTTAAATTCCTTATTTGATATCCGATTTATCTCATCCAAATCAAGCTTTTCAATTAAATCATTTTTAAATTCCTCAATATTTGTCATTTCAACATTTTTATTATGAGGACATACCTTTTGACACATATCACATCCAAAAATAATTTTATTTTCCTTGATTATATTCTTTTCATCGTCACTAAGCTCGCCTTTCTTTTGTGTTATATAAGAAAGACATTTCTTAGCATCCATATCATATCCTTCAAGAAGTGCATTTCCTGGACAGCTTTTTATACATTTTCCACATTTTAAACAGGTCTTTTCCAAAGGAGCATCTTTTTCTATATCTAGGTTGGTAACAATATAACCAATAAAAACATATGATCCATATTTATCAGTTATTATGCTACCATTCATCCCCCAAAATCCTATCCCTGAAATATAAGCCAAATACCTGTCAACTAACGGCCCATTATCTACAAATATCTCCATTTTTATAGAATTTTCATTTGTACAATTTTCTCCATTAGAAAATTTTTCCTGTATTTTTTCACAGATATTGTTCATTATACCCCTAATTACTAAATGATAATCGTATCCTCTACAATAACAGGAAATATTAGAATCATTATTCTCTCCACAATAATATGGAAAAGCTGCAACTATTATCGACTTAGCATCCTCCATTATCAAAGTAGCATCAAGCCTTTTATCTATATCACTCTCTTCCATACCGCTAAGATGATTCTCATCTGCTCTCTTTTGCAAAATCTCTCTAATCTCATTTCCAAATTTTACTGGAGCAATTCCACAACACTCAACTCCATACTCTAAAAAAATTGACTTCACAATATCGTTTCTCGATTTTTTCTCTATACCTTCAAAACCATCTTTAATTAACAAAAATGCCTCCTCCTTTTTACTTCAGAAACATTCAATTTGATTTAACATCACTAAAAAAGTATAATGTTATTATTAATATGATAACACAAATTAAAAAAAGGTGGTAAATTATGATAAAACTGGTAATACCTGGTAGACCAATAAGTAAATCCAACTTCAAACTACACAACGTAAACGGACAGGCTTGGATGCCAGCAAAAGGTAAATATTCAAAATATCTAGCTTACGAAAACATGATTGCAGGATACGTAAACCAACAATATCAAGGTGAACAAATAGAAGAAAACCTAATAACAGTCATGAAACTATACTTCCCAAACAAAAAAATGGGAGACCTTCACAACTATCCAAAAAGCATATGTGACGGACTAGAAAAAAGCGGAATAATAAAAAATGACAAACAACTAAAACCTGTCATGCTATTTGACTTCATAGACAAAGAAAACCCTAGAGTAGAAATAGAACTATACCCAGCATCAGAATACGCTATAGAATACAACATCATAAAAAAAGATAACGAAAAATAAAACTCAATAATTAATAATTATATACATCAATCTTCTATATTAATTACAATACTAAAAAATAGATAACAAAAAAGGCTGTTAACAATAGATTTGCTCGCAGCCTTTTTTAAGACTTAAACACAAGTATATCGCACCGACAATTCTGCAAGCGCCCCACAACACTAAAATGTGTTACATAAACAAGTGGGGCGCTGAAGCCTGGAGAGCGAATACTTGTGTTAAGTCATTGGCTGCGATAAATCATTGAAACAGTCCTTTTATATTATCTATTTTCTTTTAGCATTGCAATTTCTCTTCCATGTCCCTCATCATCATAAGGTGTTTCTAGGAAGAATGGAATATCTCTTAATTTAGGATGATTAACAACCTCTAAAAGAGCCTTCATCCCAATCTCTCCTTCACCTATACCAGCATGTCTATCCTTATTCTTTCCAAAAGGCATCATACTATCATTCAAATGTATAGTCTTTAATCTATCAAGACCAATCACTCTATCAAACTCGTCTAAAACCCCATCTAAATCATTAACTATATCGTATCCTGCAGAGAATATATGACAAGTATCCATACATACTCCCATTCTCTCATTATGCTCAACACCATCGATTATAGCTCTTATTTCTTCAAAACTTCTTCCTATCTCAGTACCTTTTCCAGACATAGTTTCAAGAAGTACAGTTATATTCTCATCTCCAGTTATAGCCTGATTAAGACCTTCTATTATCTTTCTAGTACCTTCTTCAACTCCACCACCTACATGACTTCCTGGATGGAAACAAATGTACTCAACACCTATTGAATCCATTCTCTTAACATCTTCTCTAATAACCATCTTTGCAAATTCATAAGTATCTTCATTTGCAGCTGCTAAATTCATAGTATATGGAGCATGTGCTAATAATTTTCCAAAATTATTTTCCTCTCTAATCTTCTGAAATGCCTCCATATCCTTTTCATTAAATTCTTTTGCATTTCCACCTCTTGGATTTCTACTGAAAAACTGGAACGTATTTGCTCCGATATCCACAGAAATCTGAGCTGCCTTTTTAAATCCTTTTGCTATTGAAACATGTGCACCTATAGTAAACATAAATAATCCTCCTAATAAATTATAAATTTCGTAATTTCATATACATTCTTATACCCTAAAAATTATATAATAAGCAAAACAAAAAAATAAGGGATTCTAATTAACCTTTAATTAACTAGATATCCCTTGTTATATCTCATATTATAATATTTATTTCTCTGGTATAGAAACAAAAGCCACTTCATAACGTTCTCTATCAGCATCTCTATTTGCTCTAGCTGATATTTCCTCTAGTTTGGCACGAAGAGTTTCTTTTATTTCTTCGGCTTCCTCTTTTGATAATTCTACATTGTGGAAATCTTCTATATTAGATCCACTTAATTTTCCAGCTTCAGCAGCATTGAAAAACGCTTCGCTAACATCTTCAAACTTATTTACATAGAACTCATCAGTTTCCCCTTCAATTTTTCCTGCTAATGAAAAATTAAAAACATTCTTCCCTATCTCTATACTTTTAGCTGTTGGATAATAGTATTTTTCAACTATTCCTGATTTTATTTTTTCCTCTACTAAATCTAATATCCCCACCTTATAAAGCATCTTTATATGGTAGTTTATTTTTGCATGAGGTTCTTCTAAAATTTCTGACAATTGTTTAGCAGATAGTGGAGAATTTTCGAACTGGTTTAATATTTCTATTCTTTTTGGATGCGCTACAGCTTTTATGCATTCTAAATCTCTTAAAACCATTACCTCTTTCATAATTCTCTCTCCTAAAAAAATTTTTTAATATAAATCATACTACTCTCAATTATATATTACCAATCCTTATATTGTCAAAAAAAATTTTTATGTCATTAAACTATTTTGCTTCCTCCAATAAATTCTCTAACAATAGATGTTGATGGTATATCAGAAACATCCTCTATCGTAGCAAAGTATTGTATAAAGCTTAAAATTCTAGCTGCTTCTATATATTCAACACTTTCTGGATCTACTTCCTTTAAAAGTGGCTCAACATATTTCTTCAATACTGAAATTTCGTATACACATGCTGAGTTAAACATAGCATCAGCTTCCTCCTGATAAGGGAATATATTTTCTTTTTCACCTTCTCTTACATTCTTCCAACTCTTTATAGTTTCTTCTGCACTATATCCTCTAAAATTAGAATCCCTTACAATTCTTCTTATAAGCCTTAAATCTGTTGTAGGTATTCTATTATGAGAATCAAGATTTATCTGAGTTAATGCACTTATATATATTCTGAACTTTTTACTATCATCTATATGAGCAGTTAATTTAGGATTTAGTCCATGTATTCCCTCGATTATTATAGATTCATTTTCTCCAATAGACATCATCTCTCCAGTAAACACTCTTTTACCAGTTTTAAAGTCATATCTGATTATCTCAATTTCTCCACCACTTAGAAGTGTATTCATATCTTCATTAAATTTTTCAACATCTATAGCATTTATAGATTCATAATCATAAGAACCATCTGCCTTACGAGGAGTATGCTCTCTTTCTATAAAGTAGTCATCTAATGAAATTGCTCTAGATTTTACACCACTAACTCTCATCTGAATAGAAAGCCTATGTGCAAAGCTTGTCTTTCCTGATGATGAAGGAGCTGCTATTAAAATAACTCTACTATTTCTTTCCTTTATCATATCGGCGATCTGAGAAATCTTCTTCTCATGAAGTGCTTCAACAGTTCTTATAACATCTCCTGACTCTCCAGATTCAATTATTCTATTTAAATCTATTACATTCATTACACCTAATTTTGCCGCCCAATCTTCAGACTCATCGTAAATATTTGATAGCTTAGGCTGATCTATAAACTTCTCTGGAACTAGTGCATCATCTTCTGATGGCCCCATAAGAACGACACCTTTTTTGTATTTAACTACATCAAATACATCCATATATTTTGTAGAAGGTGGCATCATTCCATAAAAATGATCTATATAGCCCTCACACACATATATTTTTGCATTCTCTTCATCCTTATTTTCTATAAGTTCTGCTTTATCTTCTCTGCTAAGTATTCTAAAAATCTGTCCAGCATCCAATTTATCCATTACAACCTTTTTAATTGGACAATCTTCAGCTACTATATTTCTCATTTTATTTTTTATATCTTCTATATCTTTATCTGTAAGCTCTCTACCTATATCCATACTATAGTAGACACCATTTGATAAAGAGTGCTCTACTGTAACTTCCATTTTTTCATAAAGTTTTCTGCAAGCTGTTATAAATACAAAAGAAAGACCTCTAAAGTATACTCTAGCTCCATCTTCATTATAAAAATCTAAAAGCTCTACCTCTTCACCGTTATATACCTTTTCGTATAAATCACAAAGAGATTTCCCTTTTATAGCTGCAGTTACAACTCCATCATGTGCTTCATTAAACTCATCTGCTATTTCAGAAAGAAGTAAATAATCTCTATTTTTTCTTTCAAATTTTTCAATTTTTCCGTCAACTTTAACTTCTATTACTCCCATCTCAAACCTCCCAAATTGTTTATTTAACACTTACTTATTGTTATATTATTTTAAAAAATTCTTTAACCATAGTTATACTATTCTCCAAATACTCTGATTTAACCTCTATTACTGCGTAATCTGGACTCATATCTATTGCTGCTTGCAGCTCTTCCCCTGTAAGTCTACCAGAGAAAGTTTCAACATGATCGTCTACTTCACCGCTACAATCACTAATATGAACAACCTTTGTATATTCTTTAAGAGTAGAATAGTCATCTTCACTTAAAATACAGTGACCTGTATCAAAGCAGAAATAAGGCATATCAACTTTTTCCCTTATTTTATTTGTATTTTCAAAAATATACTCAAATTCTCCTGTGGATATCCCCGTATTCATCAAATCTCCACCCTCTAAACTGTATGAGTTTTCCACAGTTATCACAGGAACTCTTGATAACTGTTCTAAATTTTCCTGCAATTTAAAAAAGAAATCCACAGAATTATTTAAATATCTTTTCTTATCCTTTAAAAATCTATTCTTCATAGCATATCCCATATGTAAATTTAAATACGCTGGTTTTAAAAATTCAACACCTCTACACATATCAGAACAGAACTTTGCCCAAGAGCTTCTAATACACTCTATTTCCTCGCATGTATTTATCTCCATAGCCAAATGTACTCCAATAGACAAGCCAAGCTCCTCTATCTTGTCGATAAAAGGAGCTATCTTGTCAATTTGAGCAACTGTGTCTATTCCTATTTCTAAATGATTAATAAAATCTCTATTTCGCTCTATAATCTCTAGAGTTTTTTCAATCTCGTAGTATAAACAAGCTACACCTATTCTCATTTTTCTAATTCCTTAATATTAATCTACAAAGCCAAAACTAGACATTGGGAATAGTCTAAGCATAACATGGCCCATTATATCTTTTTCATCTATTAAACCAACTTCTGGGAATCTACTGTCTAAACTATTTACTCTATTATCTCCCATTGCAAATACCTTACCCTCAGGAACTACAACATCAACATCTCCTTCTGTGTACATTCCTTCATCTAAATAAGGTTCATCTATTACTTCACCATTTACTCTTACCTCACCATTAGATATCTGTATATGGTCTCCACCAACACCGATTACCCTTTTAACAAGGTCCTTACCTCTACTGTCATCGTGAAGAATAAAGTCCATAGCTCTTCTAAAAGGATTTCTTGTTTCAACTGATAAATCTGAGTATCCATCAAGTGGCATATCTGTATCAAATATTATAATATCCCCTCTCTTTGGATCTCCTATTTTATATTTTATAGTATTTACTATTAGATAATCTCTGTCCTGAAGTGTAGAAAGCATTGATTCTCCATCAACTCTTGTAGGTCTAACAAACTGAACTACTACACCTGCTATTATAAGGGCTGTTACTATTATTCCAACCCATTCTTTTACAAAAGAAAAAGCACCTTTATTTTCTTTTTCTGCATTTTTATTTTCGTTTTTATCTTTTTTACTCAAAAGCTTCATCTCCAATCATAAATAAATATAAACACATCTTGAAATAATCAGTTGTCTTCAAAACATACTTATACTATATCACTTTTTTATAATTTCGTCTTTTATTTTTCTAAAGTTGAATTTTTCTTCTAAGTCCCTTAGGATATCTGTTCTTTATAACTCCTCCAGACTCTTTTCCCCAACCTAGAGAAACACCTTCAACACCTACAATTATCCATCCTCTGCTCTCTCCAGTGCTTATTACATCTCCACTCATATACGCTTTTATCTCGTCTGAATTGAATTTAAAATCTGCAAAGTTTTTAACATCTTCTTCTTTAAGATAGTGAGCTAATGCATGAGAAGGCTCAAATCTATTTTTCTTTAACTCACCAAGATGTAATCCCTGTCTTAATAATTTTATCTTCTTAGTATCTGGAGAATCTTTAGGCATTAGATATAAATTTTCTCCTCTTATAAAGAAATCTCCATCTAGTTTTATGTTTAAGAATTTTTTTTCAAAATCTCTAAAGTCTTTTAGCTCTTTATCCAATCTTTTGAATTTCGCTGGTTTTACACTACAATCCTCTTCATCATGTTTTATTATCTTAGCTACAAAGTGACCTTCTCCTTTTACCTTATGTGGCCATAATCTTTCCTTTAATACAACCTCTGCATTTTCAAATTCTTCTGCAAATCCGTCGATTATATCTTCGTCCTCTTCCTTTGCAAAAGTACAAGTTGAATAGACTAAAGTTCCTCCATTTTTAAGCATTTTATATCCATCTCTAATTATTTCATGCTGAATATCTCTACATTCTATTACCTTTGCATAGCTCCAATCGTCGATTGCAACCTGATCTTTTCTAAACATACCCTCTCCAGAACAAGGCGCATCTATTATAACCTTATCAAAATAACCTTCAAATACTTTTAATAATCCCTTAGAATCTGTGTTTGTTATTATGCTATTTGCTGCCCCAAATCTCTCTAAGTTCTCACCTAAAGCTTTTATTCTTGTAGGATTTATCTCATTAGATACTAAAAGCCCTGTATTATTTAACTTTGATAATATATATGTAGATTTTCCTCCAGGTGCTGCACACATATCAAGAACTCTATCACCTTCTTGTATATCAGCCTTTGGTACAACACTCATTGCAGAAGGCTCCTGTAAGTAGTATGCACCTGCGTCGTGAAGTGGATTTCTTCCTGGCTTGCACTCATCTTCGTCATAATAAAGACCTTCCTCTGCCCAAGGAATATCCTCTGTATTACAATCTAAAAGACCTTTTAATCTATCCTTTTCCATTTTCATTGTATTTACTCTTATAGCAGTAGTTTTTTTCTGCTCGTAGCTTTTTATAAAATCGTCAAACTCATCCCCTAAAAGCTCCTTAACATCATTTAAAAATCTTTCTGGTAAATTCATCTTTTTTCCTCTCTATTTTTTATATTATAAAATTTATCATTCTAACCTTTATTTAGAATTTATTATCTCTTTAATTCCAATAATTTATTTTACACTATTGATGTTATTTTCTTCAACTCTTATCATAATTTGAGTAATATAATACTTCATATCTGAAATAGCAAAGTCGTTCATGCCTATCTCAAAAGAATATCCGACAAGTGTTAGATTATTTTCTTCTGCGTATTTTACAATTTCACCGTAAAAATCGGGCAATGTATCCCAATCTCCCATATGATATGCGCAAATATACTTTCCTTTTGGCTTTATTATCATATTATCAGAATCTATATCATCTAACATCTCTATAAATAAACCATCATATTCCTCAAATTCTCCTCTTTGTATCTTTTCAACCGAAACAAAACTTCCTATCCCTTTGCAATACTCGTCAACAGTCCAAACATCTTTTATATGTGATATAAGCTGCTTTAAATCGTCATCTTCAAACTTAAATGGTGTGTAGAAAAATTTTTGCTCTTCACATTCAATAACTTTTACAGAATTCTTTTTCCTTACATCATCACATTTATTTAATTTTTTTAACTTATCCTCAAGTACTTCCCTTCTTCTATTTAATGTCCTTATTTCCTGATCTATCTCTTTTATCTTTACATCAGCTATTTCTTTGAAATCTTCCTCATTTGGATTATCTATATATCTTTTTATCTCATCAAGTCCCATATTTAGCTCTTTTAACATCTTTATATACTCAAAATCAACACCTTGCATATAATCATAATATCTATAACCATTATCTCCTTTATAATCTGGAGAAAAAATTCCAATCTCGTCATAATAGTGCAGAGTTCTCTTATTTACATTGTGTAATTTTGCAAATTGAGACACCGTTAATTTTATTATTTCATTTTCTCTAAAATTTTTCATATTCCCTCCTTGACTTTACAGTTACTGTATACTTTATATTAATTATATCGTAATCAAACGGAATTGAAATGAAAAATATAAATAAATTTAAGAAAAGAGGTACAAAATATGGGAAATGAAAAAAAATTAGAAAAAGAAATAGTATTTGAAGACTACAATAAAAGTCACAGCGAAAAATTATTCGACATAATAAGAAAAACTTGGAACTACGATCAGTTTGCATCACCAAAGATAGCTAGAAAATTATCTGTTATATTCCTTTATAGCTGCTTAGCTCAGCAGACTTTCACTAAAGTTGCACTTATTGACAACGTTCCAGTTGGCGTAATAATGGCTAGAAATAAAAGTAAGGAAAAATCTAATATAAAATACAAATTAAAACAGTTTATGGCTATACTTTCTCTTCTTATACATAAAGAAGGTAGACAGACATCAAAAATATTTAAAGGTGTAAGCGATACAGACGCGGTTCTTTTAAATGAAGCTAATAGAGATTATTCAGGTGAATTAGTATTCTTCGCCGTAGATTCTGATTGTAGAGGTATGGGACTTGGACAGAAACTATTCTCTAAAGCTAAAGAATATATGAAATCTGATGGTATGAATGATTTCTACTTATTCACTGATACAACTTGTAACTTCGGGTTCTATGAACACAATGGTATGACTAGAAGAGGAGAAAAAAGAGAAAAAGTAGAAGTTGATGGACAGATGGCAGATATGAAGTTCTTTATATATGACTTCGATTTATAAGATAGATAGGATTTTAAAAACAAAAAGGGGATATTACAATTTTTTTGTAATATCCTCCTTTTGTTTTTTGTTATACTTTTTTATTTTGATTTTTTATTTATTTTAGATTTTTATTGAAAAATTCCACCATTTTGTCAAATGGTATAGCATCTTTTCCTCCACCATCGTATAAATCAGTATGAACAGTATCTGGAATTATTAGTAATTCTTTGTTCTCTGTGTATTTGTTATTTTCTATCATATTGGCAAATGCGTCTTTACCAAAGTAGCAAGAATGAGCATTTTCTCCATGCATTATCATAACTGCACTTCTTATTTCATTGCTGTATTTTAAGATAGGCATATTAATAAATGACATACATCCTGTCACATTCCAACCATCATTTGAGTTTGGAGAGCGTTTATGATATCCTCTGTCAGTTTTGTAGTAGTCATAGTAGTCTTTTACAAAGAATGGTGCATCATCTGGTAATGGATCAACTACACCACCACCTCTTTCATATTTTCCTGCAAGGTATTCTTTTGTTCTCTGTTCATTTAAAGCTTTTTTCTTTTCATATCTCTGCTCTTCGCTATCTTCCTCATCAAAATATCCATTGGCATTTACTCTAGTCATATCGTACATAGTAGATACTACAGTAGCTTTTATTCTAGTATCTAGAGCAGCTGCATTTAAAGCCATTCCTCCCCATCCACAGATTCCTATTATACCTATTTTTTCTGAGTCTACATTTTCCTGAACTGATAAGAAGTCTACAGCTGCCTGAAAATCTTCTGTATTTATATCTGGAGATGCCATATGTCTAGGTTCTCCGCCGCTTTCTCCTGTAAATGATGGATCAAATGCTATTGTAAGGAATCCTCTTTCTGCCATAGTCTGTGCATATAATCCTGATGATTGTTCTTTAACTGCACCAAATGGTCCACTTACAGCTATTGCAGGAAATTTTCCTTCGTATTCTTTTGGTTCATACAAATCTGCTGCCAAAGTTATTCCATATCTATTGTGGAAAGTTATTTTTCTATGATTTATTTTTTCGCTTTTTTCAAAAGTTTTATCCCATTCATTTGTCAATTTTAATTCTGCCATTTTAAATCCTCCTATTTTTTATTTGTACTTTACTTTATTTTATACATTTTTTCCCATTTCATAAGCTTCATTGTATTAAGGTGTTGACTCTATTTCTCCTACTTTCCAAGCTCCTACACCATATATAATTCCTGCTTCTTTAGCTCCATCTAGGCAATCTTCAGTAAATCCTCTAAATGTTTCTATTGTTCTATGAAGCATTTTTTCGTCTGTGTCAGCAGCTGTCATTATGAAATAAAATTCTTTGTTAGTTATTTCTGTATATCTAGGAACTGTACGGTCTATAAATGTTTTCATCTGCCCATCCATACTGTAGAAATACACTGGAGTTGCTAAAACTATTACATCTGCTTCTACCATTTTGTCTAATATTTCTTTCATATCGTCTTTCTGAACACATTTGTGAGTATCATTACATACACCACACCCTCTACAGAAGCCTATATTTTTATTTGCTAAGAATATTTTTTCTACGTTATTTCCACTTTCTTTAGCTCCTTCAGCAAATCTATCACATAATACATCTGAATTTCCACCTTTTCTTGGACTTGCTGATATTATTAATACATTTTTCATATTATCTCTCCTTTGATTTTATAATTTAATATACATCTATTATCGTATTTTTAATTTATTGCCATATTTCTTTCGCCATATTAAACACTACCCACGCTTTTGGCCAACCAACATAAAAAGCTACATGTGTTACTATTTCTGCTATTTCTTCTTTAGTAACACCATTATTTTTAGCATTTTCTAAATGGAATTTTAAAGAATCATCTAGTATTCCACTAGACATAAGAGCTGTAACAGTTACTATACATCTATCTCTTGTAGATAATTTATCCTCTCTTGACCAAACCTGACCAAATAAAACATCATCATTTAATTCTGCAAATTTTGGAGCAAATTCTCCTAATTTATCTCTTCCTGCTGTAACTTTTGCCATTTTAATCACTCCCATTTTTATTTTAATAACTTTAATTTTATCCTTTTATAAAATCTTTTTTCTATAAATTTTCGTATTCTTCATTATCTACTGGTTCACACCATTCTGTTTTACAATTTTCTCCTGGAACTTCTATTGCTAAATGTTGGAACCAAGAATCCTTAGTAGCACCATGCCAATGCTTTACACCTGCTGGTATATGAACAACATCGCCGGGCTCTAGTTTTTTAGCTTCTTTTCCAAATTCTTGGTACCATCCTTCTCCAGCTGTAACTAGTAACATCTGTCCGCCACCTTTTTCTGCGTGATGTATATGCCAATTATTTCTGCAACCAGGCTCAAATGTTACATTGCCTACTCCTACTTGTTCTGTTGATAACATATTTAAATAACTCTGTCCCACAAAATACTGTGCAAATGCATCATTTTTTTCTCCTACAGGAAATACGCTCATTTCTTTTATTTTCATCTATATCACTCCCATAAATTCTATTTTTTGTATTATATTAAACCCATTTTTCTAGGTCTTTTTTGGCACTATTAACTCTACTTCCATATACATTAAATCCACTTTCAACTTTTGCATTAGGGCATAATTTTTTGATGTCTTTTGCACTACTTCCCATTCCACTTCCTTCATGCGTGCAGAATGGTTTTATTATCTTTCCACTAAAATCAAATGATTCTAGAAAAGTAAATACTGCCATCGGCATTGTGTTCCAGTAATTTGGATATCCAACATATATAACATCATATTTGTCTATACTTTCAAGGTTTTTCTTTAACTTAGGTCTTGCATCTTTTCTTTGATCTTCTCTAGCTTCCTCAACACATTCATTGTATCCCTTAGAATAAGGAATCTCTTGCTCAATTTTGAAAACATCAGCACCTGTCAACTCTTTTATCATACATGCAAGTACTTCTGTATTTCCTATATCCAAATTTTTTAACATTCCACTTACATAATTCTCATCTGCTCTAGAATAAAATGCTACTAGTTTCTTTGACATTTCAATCACTCCAAACATTTAATTTGTATTATTTTTTATTTATATCTTTATTATAATCTTATGTATTTTGACATAGAATCTCTGATATGTTACTATTGTATAAACTTAAAGTTAATACTATTGAGGAGTTGATATTATGTATAACCATTTATTAGATACATTTATTGCTGTTGTTGATTGTGGTAGTTTTACAAAGGCTGCAGAAAGTTTGTATATATCTCCAACAGCAGTTATGAAACAGATGAATACGTTAGAAAAGAATTTAGATTTGAAGTTAATAGATAGAAATCCCAATGGCGTAAAGTTAACACCTGCTGGAGAGGTAATATATAAAGATGCAAAGTTTATGATTGACTACTCAAAAAAATCAATCTCTAGTGCAAAGGCTAAGACTCTTTCCTATGACACTACATTCTGTGTAGGTACTTCTATGTTAAATCCTGCAAAACCATTTATGGATTTGTGGTATCGTTTAAACCAATATTTTCCAGATTATAGGTTGCATTTAGTTCCTTTTGAGGATAATCACGAGGGAATTGTTTCTGAGATTAAGAATCTTGGTGAAAAGTTTGATTTCTTGGTTGGTGTTTGTGATTCAAAAATATGGCTCTCAATTTGTAATTTTCTTCCTCTTGGTAGGTATAAAAAGATGATAGCAGTTTCTAGAGATCACAGATTAGCTTCTAAGGATTGTATTGAACTTGAAGATTTGTACGGAGAGAATTTGATGATGGTCGCTCGTGGAGATTCTGGGATAAATGATTTTATCAGGAATGATTTAGAAAAGAATCATCCTGAGATTAATATTGTAGATACTCCACAGTTCTATGATTGGTCTGTTTTTAATTCTTGTGCAGATTCTGGAAATGTGTTGTTGACTATTGAATGTTGGAAGGATGTTCATCCTGGGCTTGTTTCTATTCCTGTGAATTGGGATTATAGTATTCCTTATGGCATTTTGTATAGTAAGGATGCTCCTGATGATGTGAAGGAGTTTGTTAGGTTGGCTAGTGATATTGTAGAATAGTAAAAGGGACTCTTACGAGTCCCTTTTTGTGTGGAAGAATATTTTATTTTTAATTATTTCACTTCAAAAGTATATGTTATAGTATTTCCTGTTTTATCTGTTACTGTATTTTGATTTGAATCAACTTGTTCCATTGACTGAATTGTAACAGTATAAATTCCTTTTTCTAAACCTGATTTTGGTCTTAGTTTCATATCTATAGTTCTCATATCACCTTTATTAAATCCTACTGTTCTTGTTCCTGTTTTCATATCATATCTTACACCATAGAAAATATATTTATCTTTAGTAGAATTATCTAGTTTAGTAGAATTAAATGCTGCTAAATTATTTGTCCAGTCAGCTTTTTCTCTTGCACTACCATCCATATCATCTTCCTTTGGAGTATGAGAATTATTTCCAATTATTGTTGTTTTTAATGTCAATCCACATCCATCTCCTACAGAATGATCCTTTTCACCAGTTTTGAATACTTCATCAAATTTTTTTACTTCATTACCCTTTTTAACCTGTAATCTTAAATAAGCTCCATTACTATAGTATGATAATCCATTATTATCTTCTACTTTATTTGTTCCTATTTGTTCTGAAGAACCCCATTCAAATGATGCTGAAAGAGTTCCATTTACATCTCCATTTAATTCTTCATCGATTTTAGTTATATTATTTTTTTCTTGAGCAGAAATAGTATAAGGACTCCAAACAGTTTTTCCATTTACTGTTTGTTTATTATATACTTCTTTTGACTCTTCTCCTATTACGTTAACTTCTATATCTTTTAAATAATCTTCAGATACAGAATCAGAATATACAGGGAATTTTTCATTTAATACAGCTATATTTAAATCAATTATACATTTTTCTGTTACACCTGAGCCTTTATCTACATTTATTCCACCCCAACCATTTTCATTAGTTATTACACCTTCTCCTTTTAGAGTAGAACCATTTACAACAAATCCTGCTCCTGCATTATTATAAGAAAAAACATTATCTAAATATACTTCAGACTTAAATAGATTTATACCTATACCATAAGCAGTCTTAGCTTTACTATTATCTGTATAATTTACATCCTTTGCACCTGTAACATCTATATTTGTTAGTTTTACACCTTTTGCACCTGAAACAAGTATTATAGAAGCATCTCCTTTACCTGTAGCTGTCCATGTTCCTGATGCTTTTAGTACTGGTTTCTCAACATCATAATCAAAATCTCCCATTATTTCTAGTGGTTTAGTTATTTTAATCTGTTTTGCTAATTCATAATCTGTACCATCTAAAACTACTGTTTTCCCTTCAAATTGGTCTACATCATATAGTTTATCTTTTTCTGAAACTGGAACATATATAAAGTCTTTTTTAGTTGATATTTCAACTTTTGCTGTATTGCTACCTTTTTCAGCAACAATCTGATATACTACATCTTTTGCTAAAGGTTTTTTTAGAGTCATTTTATATAAATCATTATCTGAATCATTTTTTATTTCTTTTATAAAGTCATTTGTTACATCTTTATTGCCTTCTTTTTCTACTATTTTTAATTTTACTCCGTCTGCTGCTCCTACTTCTATATGAAGTGGTGTTAAATCATATTCTCCATCATATGTTAGTTCAAATTTATTTTCTTCTGTTGAACCACCTGTATTTCCTCCAGTAGAGCCACCTGATGAAGATCCACCACCAGTACTTGGTTTACTTGTTGAGTTGTTTGCAACACTTCCGTTTGGAACATCTATATCTACTTTACCTGTAATTGTTCCTTCTACTTTTATATCTACGTTTTTATCAGTGCTTATTATTATATCTTCTGTTATTGTTGCATTTGGTTTTAATACTATCTTGTCATTAGCATTTGCATTTGCTAAAGCTTCTTTTAATTCTTCAACAGTTCCTACTTCGTAAACATCTTCTTTTTCTATATCTTTTAACTGGTTGAATGCACCTTCGTTACCTTTTCCACCAACCTGAGTTATTGTATCTATTTTCTTAGTATTTATTACATCTACCTGAGCAGAACTTAATTTTTTAGAAGCTATTAATACTGGAGCTCCATTTTTAGCTGCAAGCGCTCCAACTGCTAATGCATCTATTAACTGAGTATCTCCATCTCTACCGTCTTTTGCTAAGTATAGGTTGTCTAATTCTTTATCTCCATAGAATTTTTCTATAACTTTTGCATTAGTATCATTTCTGTTTGATCCTTCTATTCTCTGTTTTCCTGGTAAACTAGATACTAATTTTTCTGGTAGAGCTGTTTTACCACCTATTACAAATGATGCTTTTATGGCTTCATCTTTTATGAATTTTTCAGCTGCTGACAATCCTTTTTTAGGATTTGCAAGAAGTATTGGCATACCTTTTTCAGCTGCTGCAGCTGCAACAGATACTGCATCTGCAAGTCCTGTTGTACCATTTACTACTGCTATTTCAGATACATCTTTTATTCCATCTAATCTTTTAGCTATTGCAAGAGCAGTTTCTTCTCTTGTTTCACCTTTTATTCTGTCAACTTTTACGTTTAAAGCTTTAAGATCTTTTTCAACTTTAGCTGGAAGAACTGCATCTCCACCTATCATTATTACATCTTTTGCTCCTAATCTTTTTATTTCATCAGCTGTTGCTTTATTTAGTCCATCTTTACCTGTTAAAAGTATTGGAGCGTTTTTAGCATGTGCAAGAGGAGTTGCTGTTAATGCATCTGGTATTGCAGAATCATTAACAAGTATTGCAGTTTCTGCACTTTTCCATCCTTCTTTACTTATTCTTACTGCTGTATCAGTTCTGTTAGAACCTACTATTTTATCTTCTGTTGTAGCAGCACTTACTGAAACAACAGAACCACTAACTGCCATAGTTGCAGCCATTACTGTAGCTAATTTCTTTTTCATTTTTCCCTCCAAAGTTATATAATTTATATATAATAATTCTAATATCTAATAAATAATATAAAAAGACACAGAGTTATCCATTATTATAATTCTAGATACTTCTGTGTCTTTATTCTCAAATTTATTAAATTTTTCATTAAAAACGGTATAGTTATAGTGTCTGTCTGTCTGTCTGTCTGTCTGTCTGTCTGTCTGTCTGTCTGTCTGTCTGTAGATTTTCGTAAACTTTTAACATTATGTCAACACCTTTCACCTTTTCTAATTTATTACAAATATTATATATACTTTAATATTATACTAAAGTTCAGAGTAATTTCAAGGTGTTTTCATTTATTTTTCATTTTTTAACAAAAACAAAACATTTAACTTTTTATAGTTCTATTTTTTATATTAAATAATAAATTTTATCTATAAAAAAACTAAATATATTTTATTTTGTATAGTTTATTCCCAATTTGTTCCTATATTTTTTTCTATAGCTCTATCGTAAATCATCTGAGCTGTTACAACATCCTGTACTCCAATTCCTACACTCTTGAATATTATTATTTCATCATCTGATTCTCTTCCAGGTATTTTTCCACTTACAACATCGCCTAGTTCTTTATTTAAGTCATTTTCTTTTGATATTATTCCTTTTTTAAGAGGAGTTATTATACATCCTGCTTCTTCTAGTACAGCATCTATTGAATCACAGAATATTTTAGATGCTCTTTTTATACTAACTTCATCTATTTCGTGCATGTTAGGCATATATGAACCAACGCCACTTATTAATGCTCCTTCTTTTACAAGATTACCATCTATAACTGGAACTTCTGATGTAGTTGCTAATACTATAATATCTGCATCTTTTATAGCATCATCTGAAGAATCTGAAGCAACTATTTTTGCTCCATAAGAAGCTAATTCTTTTGATATATCTTCAGCAAATCTTTCTCTTTTTTCTTTATTTCTGCTAAACACTCTAACTTCTTCAAGTTCTCTAGCTGCAAGCATAGCCTCTAACTGTGCTGGAGCCTGTCCACCAGTACCTATTAATGCACCAACTTTTGCGTCTTTTCTAGCAAGAAGATCAACTGCTGCACCTGAAGCCGCACCTGTTCTAACCCGAGTGATATATGTTCCATCCATCACAGATATAACTTCACCTGTAGTTGCATCCATTAATATAACTGTAGCTGGAACAACTGGTTTTCCTTTTTCAGCATTTCCTGGGAATACTGATACTATTTTTATCCCTGCACAATCTAATGATTTTACATATCCTGGCATGAATAACATACTTTCGCCTTCTCTTATTGTTCCTAAGTTTGTTCTTATTGGAACTATAGCATCTTTTTCACTGAATGCCTGATACGCTTTTTTATCGGCTTCTATTGCATCTTTCATTGTAAATACTTTTTTTATGTCTGATTTGTTAAGTAGTAGCATTTTAAATATCCCCCAACTTTTAATTTTAGAAATTTTATTTTCTTTGTTAAGTCTATTATACTTGTTTCGTGAATAAAAAAACAGAGAGAAAAATTTTCTCTCTGCTTTATATCTAATTCTCATCATTTACTTTATTTACAGTACTATTATCATACAAGAAATCATCAAGAGTAGCATAATCACTACCTGTAATTCTATTAATCTTCTGAACAAGTTTTTCTCCTTCTCCTTCGATAATAGCACGATGTCTTCTCGCATAAATATTTTCTCTCTCAAGAGCGATTGCAGTCTGCTCTGCTACAATCTTAATAATTTTCTTTTCCTCATCAGAAAGAATTTCTCTCTTATAGCATGCAACACCGATAACACCAAGGGTTAAGTAGTTTCCTTTAATAGGAACATAATATGCATTGCTTCCTTCTTCCTTTATACCTGTTTTTTTGTATGTAGAAGGATCTACCTTTACACCTACTCCTTTAGTTTTACCAGTTCTAAAACATTCTTTTATAATTTCTCTTTCTTTTACTAATTTGAATAAATTTTCACTTCCATTATTATTGCATATATACACATGAGGCTCCATAAGGTTTCTTCTCTCATCTGCTATTGTTATTAATATTGTCTTTCCAAGTATGTTTACAAGGTTTTCTCCACAGTTTTCAACAACCTGTTCTCTATCTCTAGCTTTTAAGAACGATCCATCTGTACGATACAGCATCTCCATTTTCTTAGCTTGTATTTTTTCAGCCTCGACCTTCTTTTTAAGCTTAGATGTTATACCTGCTGCCAATAGAGATACTCCAACCATAACGGCAAAAGAAAGTGTATACATCTTTTGTTCTACAGCAAATGTATAGCGAGGGTTTATAAAGAAAAAGTTATATATAAACATTGATGATACCGAAGCTATTGTTCCAAAAATATATCCCTCTGTAAATCTAGCAGTTAATACAGCAGCAAGTACATAAAGTACAACTATACTTGTATTGTCCATTCTACTATTTTCAAAGAATAATGCTAGACACGTTATACCAGCCAATACTGATACTAATCTTATCCCATTGCCAAATAGGTATGATTTCAGATGTATTTCTTCTTCATTATGATGGTATAATTTAGCTTTTCTATCTTTGTAAAAATTTCTTTCTATCACTGTTTATCCTCCCTTCTCATTTTCTAATATCAGAATTATATTATATACCCTCTGCATACATTAATCTAGTTATTTTTAGGTTAATTTAGTATATTTGACGTATAAATTTTATATTTCGTTATATATTTTTCTTCTTTAATGTTATATTGAATTTTTTCAAGAATTTTGCCAAGTGGAAATTCTTAAATATTGATGTTACAAGTACCAATGAAAGTGCTAATGCCCCAGCAGATGCTAGTGTTTCCGTCATAACATTTCCTGCTGTAACATAGTGTTCAAGAATAAATTCATATATTGAACGATACACACCAAACCCTGGCACAAGTACGATTAATGCACATGCACTAAGTATAGTAGCTGGAATCATATATACTCTCGCACATATTTCACAATATACACTAAATGATACACCAGCAGCAAAAAATGCAGCTCCAGGTGCAAATCCCATATATATAGAAGTTATTTTATATACAAACCAACCAATAGACCCTCCTACACCAGCTACTCTAAGGCTTTTACCTTTTATATTGAATAGTATTCCAAACCCTACAGCTACACCATATGCTGCTACAGTTTCAATTAATATTCTTATCATCTAAAAGAATCCTCCTCTCAAGTACCAGTTTAAAACTAATGCCATTCCAACGGCTGTTGCAGTTCCACTAAATATTACTTCTGATAATTTAGCTGTACCAGCAACAAGCTGACCATCTAGTATATCCCTTATAGCATTTGTTAGTGCAAAACCAGGAACTAGAAGCATTATAACCCCTGCTATTATGTAGTCCATAGTTTTCAATACTCCACCTTCTACGCACACAACAGATGACATAGCTATAAATGCAGCACATATTATATTAACAAAAAATTCGTTAAGGCTCTTTTCAGATAAATACTCCTGTAACATCTTTGTAACCATTCCAACAAGAAAAGACATTATAAAATCTATTTCTCCTCCACCAAATAAGATAGAGAAACAAGATGTCACAAGTCCTGCTCCAAGTATAGTAACGGTATATGAGTAACTCTCTTTCTTACAAATATCTTCTAATCTTTCTTCGCATTCATCTATGCTTAGCTTTTCATAAGCTATATTTCTAGACAAAGCATTTATTTTTTTCATCATATTCAAGTCTGTAGATCTCTCATTTATTCTCTTTACCACTGAATACACTTTTTTATTCTTATACACCGATAATAGTAATGTGGTAGGCGTTGCAAATACTTCAGCATTATCTATACCAAACGCCATACAAAGCCTTTGTATTGTATCCTCTACTCTATATATTTCACCGCCACATTTCAGCATATTTCTCCCAGCCTCAGCAGCAAAGTTGAGGATTCTGTCTATATCCTCAAAATCTCTCTCCATTTTTTTCCCTCCTTTATTTACTTTTTTTACACAACTTTAAACAATAAATTTATCTTTATTGAATAATTTCTTTTAACAACTCTAGACAATTATACAACATTTATAACTACAATTCGGCATAAATTATACATTTCTATAGATTACATATTTAGCTATAGTTTTTGGTTATAGTTTCAGAAAATTATTCACTCAAAAATTTTATTTTTGTGTAAAATCAACAGTTACAAGACTTTTTCTATGATATAATACAGATAATATATAAATTTCAAAAATTCAAAAATATTTTACTCTTTTAAAGGAGGTAAAAATGAAAATAGCAGTTTGTCAAATGAAAGTTTGCGATGATAAAGATAAGAACATATCACACGCATTAGAAATGATAGATGAAGCCGCTAATAATGGTGCTGAAATTATAGTCTTACCAGAGATGTTTAACTGCCCTTATGAAAATAGTTACTTCCCTATTTTTGCTGAGGAATATCCAGGAAAAACTACTGAATCATTAAGCAATGCAGCAAAGAAAAACTCAGTTTATTTAGTAGGTGGAAGTATTCCAGAGCTAGAAGATGGAAATATCTACAATACTTCATTCGTATTTGATCGTAATGGAGAGCTTATTGGAAAACATCAAAAGATGCATCTTTTTGATATTGATGTAGAAGGAGGAGTATCTTTTAAAGAATCTGATACACTTTCTTCCGGACATAAAGTAACTATTGTCGATACAGAGTTCGGAAAAATAGGTGTAGCTATTTGCTATGATATAAGATTTCCCGAACTTTCTCGCTTAATGGCTTTGGAAGGTGCCGAACTTATTATCCTTCCTGCAGCATTTAATATGACTACTGGACCTGCACATTGGGAACTTTCTATAAGAATGAGAGCACTTGATAATCAGGTTTATTTTGTAGGCGCTGCACCTGCTAGAGATGAATCTGCATCTTATGTAGCTTTTGGAAACTCTAGGGTTTCAGACCCTTGGGGTAATATAATAGCTGCTGCAGATGAAAACGAATGCATATTATATGCGGATATAGATGAAGAGTACACTAAAAAAGTAAGAAGTGAACTTCCACTATTAAAACATAGAAGAACAGATTTATATTCAGTGAACTTTTTTTAATTTTTTTCAAAAAAAGTTCAACTTTTTGACTATTTTGTGTTATAATAGATTTTGCAAAAGGGAAAAACACCCTCAAAATCCGAACGCTTTTCGGATTTAATAAAAAAGACTATAATTAATTTTTATATATTCATTGGAGGAAAAGGCATGAAAAAAGTATACACAGGTAAAACTAAAGACGTTTTTGAATTAGACAACGGTAATTTTGAATTATTATTCAAAGATGATTGTACTGGTAAAGATGGAGTATTCGATCCAGGTGAAAACTCAATAGGTTTAACAATAGAAGGTATAGGTAGAGAAAACTTAAAAACTTCTGTTCACTACTTTGAATTATTAAAAGAAGCAGGAATAAAAACTCACTACGTTAGCGCTGACATAGAAAAATCAACTATGGAAGTATTACCAGCTAAAGTTTTCGGTAAAGGTGTAGAAGTTATATGCCGTTACAGAGCAGTAGGAAGCTTCATAAGAAGATACGGAGAATACATAGAAAACGGAGCTAAATTAGATGCTTACGTTGAAGTTACTTTAAAAGACGATGAAAGATGTGACCCATTAGTTACTTCTGAAGGATTAGAAGCTTTAGGAATAATGACTCAGGAACAGTTCGATCAGATGAAAGAAAGAACTAGAAAAATAACTGCAGTTGTTGCTAAAGACTTAGAAGAAAAAGGATTAGAATTATACGACATAAAATTCGAATTCGGATTCTACAATGACGAAGTTATATTAATAGACGAAATAGCTTCAGGAAACATGAGAGTTTACAAAGACGGAGAAATAGTTGATCCAATGGACTTAACTAAAATGATATTAGCTTAATTAATAGAAATATAAGACTGTTGCAATTTTTGCAACAGTCTTTTTTTTATAATCTGTTATGAGTTTACTAGTTGTTAAGAGTGAATAAATCAAAATTTGCTAATCTTTTGTTTTATAGGAGCATATGAGATATAGACAAACTCCTCTCCAGGCTTCGACGTGTGTGTAGGTAAAACTTTTTTGTTGTAATTAAAACTCACGTCTGCAGATTGTCGAGAGAGTTTGTCTATATAACTCATATGCTACATACTATCAATCGTCTTACAAATTTTGATTTATTTCACTCTTTATTAGCTAGTAAAATCTTAAAATTTTAATAAAAAAGATTGCTTGCAAAATTTTGCTCACAGTCCCCATATTTTCTATTAATTTATTTTTCATAGGATATTTATGTTAATTCTATTTTTAGAACTTTCGGAACTCTTTAATTCATTTCATAAACCCATATTTCGCTGAAATTAGATGTAACTATCCATCTTGCTTTTTCGTCATATGGTAAATTGTCATTATATCTTTTTGCTTGTTCATATGGTGTTAAATCAATATCTCCAGAATTATTAAGTTTTTGATCTAATCCTATTCCTAAGCTCTTTTGTTAAATAAGAACTTTAGTTTCTGGTATATAAACCTATATAACACAATTTTATCATCTCATATCGAAAAATTTTTATCTTATAACGAAAAAAGAGATTGCTGTATTTTATACAACAATCTCTTTTTTCTGTTGAGAATATAATTATTTATTTTATAAAAGATAGGATTTCTCTTATATCCTGTATTACAAAGTCAGCACCTGCATCTAAGTATATTTTTCTTACTCTTTCGCAGTTTGTTTGTTTTTCTTCTTCGTTTAGTGCGTTATATTCTTCTTCTGTAAGTCCCATTTCTGAGCTACCTTCAATTATTCCTATTGTAAGTAGTCCAGCATTTTTTCCTTCTTTTATGTCAGATACTGTATCACCTACTTTTATGGCATTTTCCGTAAATGTTACGCCTAGTGTTTCAAGGTTTCTAAATACCATGTATGGTTTTGGTCTACCTACTCCATTTGTAGAGTCTGGGCTGAACCAGCAATCAGGTTCATATCCTGCTGCTTTTGCTTCTCTTGTAACTATTTCCATCATTTTATCAGTATAACCTGTTGTAGATCCTATTTTTACACCCATTTTTCTAAGTTCTGCTATAGTTTCAACAACGTATGGTTTTGGTTCTGCAAAGTTGTGAAGTATTGATAATAATTTTTTTTCAAATATTTCGTGCATTTCTTCTGCATCTTTATCTGTAGGTTTTCTTCCATGAACTTTTTCAAATTCAGAGTTTATTCTTTCCATTTTTAACATTGTTTTTATATGGTCTAATTTAAGCATTCCCATTGGTTTTCTAGTTTCTTCCATAGTAGGTTCTACTCCGTATTCTTTGAATACTTCAACAAATGCCTGAACTGGTGCAAAGCATCCGTAGTCTACTGTAGTTCCTGCCCAATCGAATATTACTGCTTCTGTTTTATTACATTTCATTTGCTTTTTCCTCCATGAATCCTTTTATTATCTCAGCTAGTTTAATCATATCTTCTTCGTATATTTCACCTATGTTACCTATTCTAAATGTATCAGCTTCTGTAACTTTTCCTGGATATATTGCGTATCCTCTTTCTTTTATATATTCGTACATTTCATTAAATGAATAGTTGTGTATTTCTGGATAAAGGAATGTAGTTATTATTGGAGACTGATGTTCTAAGTCTATATAAGTTTTTATTCCTAATTCTTCCATTTTTGCTATTAAAGTTCTATTGTTGTTTAGATATCTTTCATATCTTTTAGCTATTCCGCCTTCTTCCTGTAATTCTTTTATTGCCTGAGCAAATGCTAATACTACATGTGTTGGTGATGTAAATCTCCATTTTCCATCTATATCCATAGTCTTAAACTGGTCATAAAGATCTAGTGCTAAACTTCTTGCTTTACCTTCACATTTTTTAAGTGCTTCTTTTTTAGCTATTATGAATGAGAATCCTGGAACACCCTGTATACATTTATTTGAGCTACTTATCATAAAATCTGCTACTAATTTTTCCATATCTATTACAACTCCACCGAAGCTGCTCATTGCATCTACTATAAGTGTTTTTCCATGTTCTTTTACAACTTTTGCAACAGATTCTATATCATTTAATATTCCTGAAGTTGTTTCGCAATGTACCATAGATACATGAGTTATTTCTTTATCTTCATTAAGTATTTCGTCTACTTTTTTAGCACAAGGTATTTTATTGAATGGCTCGCTGTAGACAACCGCATCTATTCCAGCGTGATTCGCTATATCTTTCATTCTTTTTCCGTAAGCTCCATTTTCACATATTAAAAGTTTTTCATCTGTTCCAACTGAGCTTGTTATTACTGATTCAACTCCAAAAGTTCCACTTCCCTGCATTAATATAACTGTGTAATCTTCTTCTGGTGCATTTGCAAGTTCAAGTAAGTCTTTTCTTATTTTCTGTGTTATAACTTTATAATCATTATCCCATGTACAATGGTCTACCATCATAACTTTCTTTACTGTTTCACTTGTTGTAAGTGGTCCTGGTGTTAATAATTTGTAATTCATAATCTTTCCCTCTTTCCAATCTTTCTTTAAATTTATTTATAATTTTAAAATTTTATATCAGTTATTAATTTTTAATCTCTAATACTATTTACATGAGTCAGAAAATGCTATATGTTTTTCTAATAATTCTGCTGTTAATGGTTCAGAGAATGTCTTAGGATATTTAGAATGGTTTTTGTTATCTGTTTTTTCGCCTTCGTATATTGCATTTGGATAAGTTTCTATTAAATACTGTCTTCCGTTTTCAATTATACATTTAGCCATTTCCTGAGATAATTCAGCTTTTTCAGCATTGTCTTTTTTAACAACTGCAACTGATTCTGTTAATGAGAAGTTTCCTTCTGTTGGATCTATGAAATCTATTGGTAGACCTTCTTCTTTATCAGCAACTGCCTGATGTCTTAATCCAAATCCTATTGCTACCTCTCCTGCTCTAACTTTTTTAAGTGGTGCAGAACCAGATTCTTCTATATGATCTCCAGCATTTTCATATATTGCTGATAGTATTTCTTTTCCTTCAACTTCACCGTATTCGCTTATTATAGCCTGTACTAAAAGCCATGCTGTAGATGAACTAGCAACGTCTGTTACAGATATAAATCCTTTGTATTCTGGTTTAGCTAAGTCTTTTATACTTGTTGGAGCTTTTAATCCGTTTTCTTTTAGCATTTCTGTATTTACTATTATCGCCCCTTCCTGAGAAGTTATAGGTGCGTAGAAATCTGCTGCTTCTATTCCATCTAATGTTTTTACATCGTAGTTTCTTTTTTCGAACATATTATTTTTTTCCTGAGCACTATCTAAGTAGAATGAACTCATTGTTACCATATCAGCCTCTATATTTGTTCCCTCAGCAAGAAGTTTTCCTCCTAGTTCTGAAGTACCAAATGTCTGGAATGTATATTTACCATCGTATCCGTTTTCATCAAGTGCTTTTGACATAGCTTCAACTGCTTCTTCGTCTGCATTTGAATATATTACAACCTGATCATCTGCTGATTTACTACATCCTGCTAGTGGTGCAACTGCAAGTGTTAAACATAATAGTGGAAGTGCTAATTTTTTCTTTAAACTCATTTTTCTTTTTTCTCCTTTGTTGTTTTCTTCGCTTTCTCTTTTTTCTTTTATTGATTTTCTATTTGCAAGTGCCTGGAATAGCACTTTAACAACTATGTTTGTCGCTAGTATCATTATCGATAAGATAAATATCTCATCGAATTTTGCAAAGTATTGAAGTTCTTTTATTTTAGTAGTTATTGTAGCTGTCTTTGCCCCAACTAAGAATACAACTGCACTTATTGTAACCATCGCATTTACAAAGTAATAAGATATTACCTCACATATTGTAGAGAATGAGTTTGGAGTTACTATTCTTATTATTGTTTTAATCCAGCTATCTCCCATAAGCATTGCTGTTGTTTCCCAAGATGAATTCATTTTAGATAATGAATTTTTAAACATTAAGTACGGTGTTGAGAAGTAATGTACTATTGTACAAACTATTATTATCGTAAATGTATTTTGTAAGCTCGTTCCTGTGAACATTAATAAATATGCGATACCTATTACCATCCCTGGAACTGTATTTGTTATTAATGATATTGTTTCTATTACTGATTTTGCTTTTTTATTTATCTGACTTCTAGCTGTTACAAGTGCTGCAGCGTATGTAAGTATCATACCTATTCCTGCAACAGCAGCAGCTATTCCTATTGAATGAAGATAAACTTCTCCTAGATTTGCTGTTTTTATTATTTTTGTAAAATTATCTATTGTTGGAGTCATATCATAAGGCCACATTTTTACAAATGGAGCTATAAATATAACCACAAATGGTATTATTATCACTGCACATACTAATCCCGAAAGAATTCCACACACTGTATCTCTAACTATGCCTTTTCTTATTTCAATTTCAGAAATTTTCTGATATCTTATATTGTATTTTTCAAGATATGTTAGTACCGCTATACCAACTACTGTAGGAATTAACATTACTAATGCTACAACTGCTCCGTTGTTGAAGTTAGGTATAGATCCTAGCATTTCTGAATAAAGTACTGATGCTATTGTGTCGTATTTTCCACCTATCGATGCTGGTATCCCAAAATCTGTGAATGATAAGAAGAATGTCTGAACAAATGCTGCTGCAAGTGTTCCTGCTAATGGTCTTAATACTGTAGTTAAGAATGTTTTTAAAGGTTTGTCACCCATTACTCTTGATACTATTGAGAATTTCTTATCTACATACCTCATAGTATTTGACGTTAGCATATATGATATTGGAAGCGTGTATATTACAAATCCAAGTACTAGTCCATTTAATCCGTATATTTCAAAGAACTGCTTACCTAATAAAGTCGTTACTAATCCCTGTTTTCCAAATGAATATATTATTGCAAATCCATAAGTTATTGTTGGAAGCAACATTGGAAATACAGCAGCTGATTTTATCAGCTTTTTAATCGGAGTTTTTACATTTGTATACTGAACTGTATAAGATAATATAAATGCAAGAACTGTAGATATACACGCACTTATTGCAGATACTTTTAAACTGTTAAATATCGCCGTTGTAAATCCTTTCTCTTTAAATACATCGGAGAAAAACTGGATTGTTAGTCCAGAATCCCCGACAAAAGCGTATTTAAAGATAAACAAAAGCGGAATTATTAGAAAAAATCCAAATACTACGCATAATACTGCGAATATTGATTTTATCTCTTTCTGTGTTTTTAACTTCATACTACATCGCTCCTTCTACGGCAGATATTTGATTTGCCATATTAAATAGATTTAATATGTTGTTTCTCTTTATTTCAAGCTGATTAAGTATGAATTCTTTTACAAAATTGTTGCCTGGTTCGTTTATTATATTTTCTGGGTTTCCATACTGAGATATTTTTCCCTGATTTATTATAAGAACTTTGTCTGATAGAGTTAATGCCTCTTCTGGATCGTGTGTTACTATTATTATTGTTAGGTTAAATTCTTTAGCTATTGTTTTTATACGTTCTTTTATAGACTCTTTTATTACACCGTCAAGTGCGCTAAGTGGTTCATCTAGTAAAAGTATTTTTGGCTTCATTACAAGAGTTCTCGCAAGTGCAACCCTCTGTTTCTGACCACCTGATAGCTGCTCTATTTTTTTATTTAAATGTTCTTTTAATCCAAGTAGATTTATAAAGTCATCTATCTCTTCCTGAGTAGATATACCTGGTTTATTTTTTAGTCCGTATGTTATGTTCTGATAAGCATTTAAATTTGGGAATAATGCGTAATCCTGGAACACTATATTGAACCCTCTTTTTTCCATAGAAACTTTTGTTATATCCTCTCCATTGAAGTTGATTTCTCCTGAGTCTGGATTTGTAAGTCCTAATATTATATTTAATAATGTTGTCTTACCGCATCCTGATGGTCCTAATATAGAAACTATTTCTCCATCACCAACTTCTATGCTTATATCTTTTAAAACTTCTTTTCCGTCGAAACTTTTCTTTATATTTTGTAGTTTTAACATATTATTCTCTCCTTTTAGTTTTTTAACTTTTGTTTTCTATCTTAAAGCCTAACTTTATTTGCCTCGCTCACAAACTCAGTATAGACTAGAAAAACAAGCCATTCAATAAAATCTATGTTAAAAAAAAGTAGTGAAATACTCATTTTGAGCAATAAAAAAAATGTAGTAAAACTACATTTTCACTACATTTTTTCTCATCTACTTTTCTTTTTATCAGTTTTAGTATCCTCTATTTCTTATTGCTTTTTCGTTTTTATTTAGGATTTCTATATATTTATCGTAATCACTGTGTATTATTCCCATGTAAATCATATCGTTTATCACTAGCTGTATTGCCCTAGAGAATATAGCATCTCCGTAAAGCATCTGATCACTACTAGTGCATATCAATATATCTGCATACTTAACTATTTTGCTATCTTTGTAATTTGTTATTACAACAGTTGTCGAACCTCTTTTTTTAGCTGTTTTTATCATTTCAACAGTATCCTTAGAATTTCCAGAATAAGATATCCCTATAGCAACATCATCACTGCTTAGATTATATGCACTTATCTTCTGTAAGTATGAGTCTGTGTACATTTTTACATTTATTCCAAGATAAAGCAGCTTTGTAGCTAAATCATTTGCAGATGATACAGAGTTCTCAACACTATATATATCGACATTTTTAGCGTTTATTATGCAATTTATCATATCCGAATAGCTTTTTAATGATATCGACTCGAGCATACTATTAATTTGATTTTCTACAGTCATTACAATTTTTCCTGGAATCATATCAATTGTATCTTCTCTATTTATATCGAAGCCATGCAGTGGCTTCATAGTACCCTCATCGTCTTTTTTAGTTTTCATAAGGCAATATTTTAATTCATTAAATCCATCTAAACCTATTGATTTTGAAAATCTCATTATAGATGGCTCACTTACACCTGCTTCTTTAGCTACTTTTTTCATTGTAAGTTTTTCTGCTTTTCCATTGAAATTCTTTATAAAATCAGCAACCTTTTTCTCAGATTTGCTAAGTGCCATATATTTTGTCGCTATACGAAAAAGAAGTTCTTTTCTTTCCATATCCATTCCTCCATTCAATGTAGTTTGACTACATTTTTTACTCAAATTTATATTTTGAAAGGCTACTATTTTCAACCTTTTGCTATTATCTTATAATATAATATTTAAGTTAAATTTGAGTTAAGTGAGGACTACACACTACATTTTTCTATTTTTAGTAGTTTTTCTTTTATATCAAGTCCTCCTGCATATCCAGTCATACTTCCATTACTGCCAACAACCCTATGACATGGAACTATTATCGCAATTGGATTTTTGTTGTTTGCATTACCAACAGCCCTACAAGCTTTTCCGTTTCCTATTGCAATAGCTATATCTTTATAACTTCTAGTTTCACCATATGGAATATTTAAAAGTTCTTTCCATACCTTCTTTTGAAACTCAGTTCCTATCATCTCTATTTCAATATCAAATTCTGTCCTTTTTCCAGATAGGTACTCTTCTAATTGTGTGTATGCTTTTTTTATCAATTCAGTTTCTTTTTCTCTTTCATTTTCTTTTTTATAATCAGAAAATACAAGTCCGATTATCTTCTCGTCTTTTTCAGATATTTTTATTCTTCCTATTTCTGTATCATAGCAAAAGTAATTAATCATAATTCTAAATCCTATTCTATTATTCTACTATATTAGTTTTTATATTTTTTCCATCGGCATATTTTTCAAGAAGTCCTTTTATTTCATTCATTCCACTTTCTAATTTATCTTTTCCTGAGAATGAGAATAAGCACATCATTATTTTTTCCGCATTTTCATCTATAGCAGCTCTTCTTGAATCACTTGTTGGGCTACCAAATTTTCCTTCTTCATCAGCTAGAACTGGCATATTAGCTACATTAACCATATCTTTTCCAATTCCTTTGTACTCATCTCCATCTTCTCCAACAGTGAACACTACATTTTCTCCTAAATTTTCTGTATTGTAAGATCCTATTGAGAACTGCGTTTTCATAGATATTAGGTTGTTTATATCTACAATATTGTTTACAAAATATATTCCCTTCCCCTGAAGTACTCTTCTTATAAGCGCTTCTGAAGATGTTCTGTATCTTGAAGGGTTTTTACCACAAGCTTTGTATGCTTTTCTGTTTGCATCTATTGTTTCTTCTGAAGATAAATCTTCTAGTTTTATGTTATTTGTAAGTAGTTCGCATTCTTCATTTAATAAATTTACTAGCTCTTCTGAACTTTCTTTTACTTTTACCTCCGCTTCAACTACTCCAACCATACAATCTGGTACTAGATTTTTTAGCTTTTCATCAATTCTTAACATTTTTTACACTTCCCTTTTTAGTTTTTTATTTACAGTATTATTTTACAACTTTTTTATAATTTTTTCACTCTTGGCACATATAGTCCTTTCAATAAAAAAGCTGCTACAAAATACTTGTAACAGCATATTATTTATATTCTATTAAATTTAATTTTATTTAATTACTTTCCAATCTTCTACCAATTTCTCTATAGAAAAAGCTGCATTTGCTGGACTTGTAGAAGGTAGTTTTTCTATTTCTATTCCCACATCTGAGCAATATTTCTTATATAACTTAAATGATTTATCTCCATTTGCAAATATCCTATCTATTTTACTGTTCTTTACAACTTCAGTTATATCATTTACAACTACATTTTTTATACTGCTATCACTAGAACCTTTGATAACACAAGATTTTATAACGTCCCAAATTGCTATGTTATTTTTTAATAGCATTTCCTTTTTTTCTTCTATAGTAGTTGGAAGTTCTGTTTCTGTAATATTTGAAATCACCTGCCAAAATCTATTTCTAGGATGTCCATAGTAGAAATTCTGCTCTCTTGATTTTACCGATGGAAAACTTCCAAGTATTAATACTTTTGAATTTTCATCGTATACAGGCTCAAAAGTGTGCTCTACCTTTTGATATTTTTTATATTTCTCTCTTAATTCAATTATATCTTTTTCTATTTCTGAGATAATTTCTTTAAATTTATCGTCACCTTTTCCTGTTGGATCCTCAAGTTTTAAATCCTCATCAAACTTTCTTCCTATTATTGGACAAGATACTCCACATCCCATTGAAACCATTAAATCTACCTCTGGTATATCTTGCATCAGTTTAGAGTGTTGATTTTCTTCCATATCTATATCGTATATTTCTTTTATTAATCTTATAGCATCTTTATTTATTTCTCTAAGCTCTGTTCCTGCTGAGTATGGCTCAAATATATCTGATGCGTATTTTCTACAAAGAGCCTCTGCAATCTGACTTCTACAAGAATTATGAACACAGATAAAAGCTATTTTTAGCATATTTTCACCTCTTATCTATATATTCTTTTTAAGCAGTTCAACTATTTCATCGGTTTTCAGTATTTTTCCAACAGATACTACTTTTTCATTTATTACAATACCTGGTGTAGACATAACTCCATAGGTAACAATTTCTATTAAATCTTCTATTTTTTCAATATCTGCATCAAGATTTAATATTTCAACAGCTTCTTTTACATTATCATTTACTTTATTGCACTTTTCACATCCCTCACCAAGCACTTTTATGCTAACTTTTTTATCGCTTAGGTTAGTATTTTCTCCTTTTATAACTTCTTTTTCTATCTCATCTTTTTTCTTATTCTTTCCAAATCCGAAAAGTCCCATATCTTCACCTCAAAATTTTATTATTTTTAGCTAATTTTATCAACATATTCAACACTATATCAACATATATCCAAATACGTTGAATAAATATCCTATTAATATTATACCAATAGTTACAATAGCAAAGAATAGCCCAAGTAATTTAGGTTTTACCGCTTTTCTAAGCATTATCATAGATGGTAGAGATAACGCTGTAACTCCCATCATAAATGAAAGAACTGTTCCAAGTCCCGCTCCCTTAGCAAATAGACTCTCTGCTATTGGAACTGTTCCAAATATATCCGCATACATCGGAACTCCAACTGCAGTTGCTATAGGTACAGAGTACCATCTTTCAGCTCCAAGCACTTTTTCCACAAACTCTGCTGGAATTACATTGTGTATAATCGCTCCAATTCCAACACCTACAAATATATATGGAGCAACTTTTTTAACTGTTTCTAATACTTTTTCTTTTGCAAAAGATATTCTTTCCTTTGTTGTAGGCTCTTCTATATCTAAATCAACATTTGGAGCCTTTCGGATAAATTCTTCTATCTCATCTTCCATATTAGATTTTTCTATAATCAATCCACCTACTACAGCAAGAATTAACCCTACTATTACATACGCAACAGCTATTTTAGTTCCAAATATACTCATTAAAAGTACAAGTGATCCCAAGTCTACAAGTGGAGATGATATTAAAAATGAAAATGTCGCTCCCAAAGGAAGCCCTGCACTCGTAAATCCTATAAATAACGGAATTGATGAACACGAGCAAAATGGCGTAACTGTTCCCAAAAGTGCTGCAAGTATATTAATTTTTATTCCTTTGAATTTTTCTAATATCTTTTTCGTTTTTTCTGGTGGAAAATAACTTTGAATGTATGATATTACAAATATCAACACAGATAGCAATATAAATATTTTAATCACATCGTATATAAAGAATTGAAGTATTCCATATACTGTAGAATTACTATCAAGCCCCAATTTATCTAGTCCCATTCCTACTAGGGTACTTATCCATTTCATTCCCAAGATTTGATTTTGTATAAACATAATTTCCCTTCTTTCTTTTTTATATTTGAATTTTAAATCTATATATTTATATATATCGATATATAAATATTTTTAAAAGCCATCCTAAATATAGATGACTTTAATTTCTTCTATTATATATATATGACTATTTTTCACATACTATGATTATTTCTCACAATCACAGCTGTTATCTGCATTTAGCTTAGCCGATGCAGCAAAATCACTTAAAAGATCAAACACTGAATCAAATGAAGATTCTATTATACTATAGTGCATCCACTTTCCTTCTTTTCTACCAAATACTATTCCTGAGTCACAAAGTATTTTCATATGGTGAGAAAGCGTAGATTGACTTATCTGTAATTCTTCAAGTAGTTTACAAGCACATTTTTCTCCATCTTTAAGTATTTCTAATATTTTTATTCTATTTTCATCGCCTAATGCTTTAAATATTTTTATTTCTTTTGTATGTAGTGAGTTCATTTCTATCCCTCCTGATAGTTTATATTATATTTAATATATCGATATATGTCAATATGAACTACTCGCAATTTATTTCTAAAAAAAGACTCCAAAAGCAATTACAAACTGCTCTTAGAGTCTTTATATTTTATAAATGATTTTTATATTTCACAAAATTTAATTTTTAATTATTATATAAATCTTACTCCATCAGAGTATACAGCTTTTCCATTTAGGTAAACTGTGTTTATGTTTTTTATGCAATCTATATTCTGGCTTAAATCTCCATCTACTACTGTTATATCTGCTATATATCCTTCTTCTATTAATCCAAGTTCATCGCCTTTTCCAAGAACTTTTGCTGGATTTGAAGTTGAAGTCTGCACAGCCTGAACTGGAGTTATTCCGTATTTTACCATGTAACTCATTTCTTCAGCTATTGGTAATACTGGTGCTCCATACATTACCATATCACTACCTATACATACAGTTACACCTGTATCGTATAATTTTTTGAAGTTATCTCTGTATGATTCATAAGCTGGTTCATAGTATGCGTAATCTCTCTGTTCTTTAGCTGCAACAGGATCATTGAATACATCTGCATTTCCTTCTTCTATATTCTTTTTACATACTTCATATAAGTAAGTGTATGCAAATATTGTTGGAGTCCAAGCTATTCCTTTATCTCTCATCTGTTCTGCCTGTTCAACAGTTAAGAATGTTCCATGTTCTATTGTGTCAAATCCTGCATCTATGCACATCTGTATTGATGGATGTGTTCCTGCGTGAACAACACATTTTATTCCTCTTCTGTGGCATTCATCAACAGCTGCATCTAATTCTTCCTGCGTAAATTCAGGTATATGTGAACGGTGGCTAGTTAGAAGTTTTATCCATTCCGCACCATCTCTCATCTGTTTTCTTATTTCTTTTCTGATTTCCCAAGGACCGTCAACCTGTACAACTTCATCCCAACAATGTCCACCAGTCATACACATTCCTGCGTCAACATGTGTTATTCTTGGTATAGTTATAAATCCTTTTGATTCAGCTAGTTTTAAAGTTTTACATACTCCATGTGGAGAATAACAATCTCTTACACTAGTGATACCTTTTGTAAATGCAGCCTGTGCATGCTGAAGTGCGTACATCATTATCATCTAATCGTTGTAATTAAAGCTATCTGGCTGGCTATACCAGTATCCTAGATGTGCATGCATATCAAACATTCCTGGCATTATTGTAGCATCTCCAAAATCTCTTATTTCTTCATTTGGATATTTTGCTTTTACTTCATCTACTGTTCCAACTGATTCAATGATTCCTCTTTCATTTATGCATACAGCAGAATTATTTAAAACCGTTTTCCCATCACCTGTAATAATTTTATTAGCAGTAATTATCATAACATTTCCCTCCTAAATTAACCCTATTTTTATTTGTGAATTGAATATTTTAATATTCAATCTATCTCTATTATATAATTTTTCTTAGATTTGTTCTACTTTATTAATAATTTTTTATCAAAATAAAAATAGGCTACCACATTAAATAATATTTAATATGATAGCCTAATACTTATCTTTTTATAAAGTTATTTCTTCTTTACCCGATGATATACTTGCTGAGAAATCTACTCTTCTTAAAAGTATCGCTCCAAGTATTATGATTATTAAATTACTTGCATTCATTGCAAACCATATACCATCACTTCCAAAGTTTGTGAAGTTTTTCAATAATAAAATCATTGGTAAACGCACAACCCAAAGTCTTGCAGTTTCCATTATAAATGAATACTTAGTATTACCAGAACCATTAAATACTCCTACATAATTCTGGAACATAGCCATAAGTGGCATTGTTACAAGTACCCAAATCATATAATTTATAGCTTCTCTTTGTGTGTTTGCATCATTTGTAAGAAGTGCAATTACTTCTTGTCTAAGTGGGAATATTATTAAACTTCCTATTATCGCTATCCACAAGCTTAGGTTTCTACTTACCTTATATGCTTGTTTAGCTCTTTTTATATTTCCTGCCCCTATATTTTGACCAACATACGCTGCAAGTACTGAACCTATTGCAAGTACTGGCATAAGAAGCATATTAGATATCTTATTTCCTACACTGAATGCCGCTGTTACAACTGCACCATAGTCTAGTATTAGTGTGTTTAATATTAAAAATCCAAATGAGCTAAGAGCCTGGCTTGCTGCTGATGGAGTTGCTATAAATGTAAGTTTTCTCACTTTGTCCCAATTTTTTAATTTTAGATTTTTTCTTCTAAGTTTTAAATTTTCTTTTCTAATAAATAAGTAGTATAAACAAGCTGGGCAAATTACAATCTGACCTATAACAGTTGCAAGACCTGCTCCAAATACACCAAGTCCTAGTATTTTTACAAATATACCTGTAAGAACTATATTTATCATAACCGCAGTTACCTGTAGAATAACCGGTGTCACAGTATCTCCCTGGGATTGTCTAACAGCCTGGAAACAAGCAAATATAAATGCAAATAGCATTTCCATAGATCTTATTCTTACATACTGAACTGAGTATTCATATACCATATCAGTAGCACCCATCCCTCTGATAACGGATGGACATATTAAGAATAAGATTATATTTATAGCTATACCCAACACAACAGAAAGTACAAATAGTATTCCTGCATATTCTCTAGCTTCATCGTCTTTTTCTGCTCCTAAGAACTGACTTATGACAGCTACCCCCGCTATCGAAAGCCCTATTTGAAACGATACAAATATATTTATTATCGGCCAAGTAAGCGCAATACTCGCCTGTGCTGCAACAGAGTTTTGCATTTGACCTATAAAGAATGTATCTACAAGGTCATTGAAAGCTTTCATAAAGTTAGCACCAAATACTGGTAAGGCAAGTATTATGAATGATTTGTAGACATTTGGTTCGTATAATAATAGTTGTGTGTTGTCCTTTTTCTTCAAGAAATTCCCTCCTCTTTTTTTCTCCATTTATTATAATATCACATTATTTTACTTTAATGTGAATTTAAAAAGCTGTAAAATAAAATAATTATTCTACAAACATATTTTTACAAAAAATGAAAAGAGCGTGATTTCTCACGCTCTTTTCGTAATTCAAGTTTACCAGACTCAAACCCTGACTCTTAATTTAAAAATAATACTTAACCGACTATTTCCGAATTATCTCCACTGTACTACACTACTTTTTACCAAAATATATACTATATTAGCAAAAAGTAATGCAGTAGAGAATAGTCATATATTATTTTTATTTTAAGATTTTGTTCACATAAGTTCGCTACTTCTTATGCAGTTCCTAGATTATTCATCTTGAACTTCTTATGTTTTCACATAAGCACAGACTATATCTTCTTCTTCACCATTATGTGTTAAGAGCCACCCACTTCAGCTCGCTTGAGCTTACTCCCCTCAAGAGGGATAGTCGTTGAACTTTATTCTATTCGAATCTTAGCTGCTGATCATCCATTACCGAGTACTTAGGATTTAACCATATACCATCCAATTAATTTTTTCTGTTTTCACAACATTCACACCTATGCTTATTTCATCATTATGCTGTAGTTTAATTGGCTTTAGGACTTTCCAGCAATTCAAGTGGTATATTCGATAGACTAGCTACCTCAGACGCACAAATTTCTTTATACGCTTACTATTGTCGAAAGTCTTTTTCGATTTTAATAAAGTTAAAAAACTAAAAAAAGGAGTTGTTTCTATGAAAAAAACAACAGTATATTTATATTAACATAGTTTATTCACAATTTCAATATTTTTAACTTTTTACCTTTAATTTTTTAATGGCAAAACATTTTCCAAAGTAAAGAATTTTTTATTTTTTAATAAATTTACTTTTATTTTTTAATGTTATTTTTGCAATACTACATAAAATTGTAAATTTTTACAAATTTTATCTTATAAGATATTCTGTATTTTCATCTATCAAAGACCAAGCATCTTCATAATATCCTTCTGCATCTTCGTAACCCTCAAAATCATCTTTATGATCATAGTAGAACTCATCTGCATCAGAATATTCATATACATCATATTCATCAATATACTCTTCTATTAATTCCACATCAGTTTTTATATTATCGTATCCACCATGATTACTTTCTTCGTACAATTTTCCAGTATATATTCCTATTGTAAATTCTTTTTTAAGATTTTCATCTTCTCCATTGTACAATAATTTTTTCTCCCAATTACTTCCTAAAAATTCTACTTCTTTTACTACTGGCTCATACTCATATTCCTCTTGACCTACTATAACCTTACATATTTCATTTTCTTTGTCATCTTTCCACATGTAGTGCTTTTCATAAATATATATATCTTCTCTGTATTCAAAACTTATATTTTCAGTTTTATCTTGATATCCAAGCATCGTTTTACTTATTAAACTCTCTGGCATACCTATATACGGTCCAATTTCTGAAATATGCTCTCTTCCCCAATTTCCCATCTCTTTTCTAAGATTTTTTATTTCTTGAGCTAACTTTTCCCTATCTTCAATTTTTTTCCTTGCCTCTATACCTTCTTTACTCTCTAAAAATTCTTTAACAAATATTTCTGCATCATTTTTAAAAATCCAACATTTTTCAGCTTTTAAATTTGTTGAAATAGAATATACCATATCATAATCTTTTTCTTTGTACATTTGTAACATATAAAAATAACTCTTTATTTCTACACATTCTTCTTCTGTTAATACAAAATTTTTGTTCATTTTTTCATAATCCATAAACAGAGTCCTAAGCTTATCGTATTCTTTCATTTCTACAAGTTGTTCAATTTCTTTATTTGCCTGATTTATTCTATCCTCTCTATTCTTAAAAACTATAATTCCAGAAATAAATAAGACAAAAATCAATCCAAATATTAAAATAAATTTTCCTTTTTTTCCCATATAATCACCTTTTATATTTTTAAAATTATTAATTTTATTTTATCATAAATATATCAAAATTAAATACTCTAAAAATATATATGCTTATATTTTACTAATTTTATTTATTACAATAAAAAACTGCCTCCTCATAAATTCAAACTCGAATTTAATTTCAGAGACAGTTTTAATATTTTTCAGTTATTTATTTTTATGCATTTTTTAAGAAAGCTTTGTAACCTCTTACTGCTTCATATATGTCTGCTTTGCTTCCTACTTCATATGGGGCATGCATATTAAGCACTGCTACACCACAGTCTATTACCTGCATTCCATAATTAGCCATTATGTAGGCGATTGTTCCACCGCCACCAGCGTCTACTTTACCCATTTCAACCATCTGGTATTCTACATCTGCTTCATCCATTATTTTTCTTAATTCTGCTATATATTCAGCATTTGCATCATTTGATCCATTTTTACCTCTAGCACCTGTGTGTTTATTGAATGTTATACCTTTTCCTAAAAATGCTGAGCTTCTCTTTTCAAATACTTCTGCAAATAACGGGTCATAGCAAGCACTTACATCAGATGATAACATTTTTGAATTCTGAAGAGCTCTTCTTACTTTTACATTTGAATCTCCCTCAGTTAATGCAACAAGTTCTGCTACCATATTTTCGAAGTATTTTGACTGCATTCCTGTTGCACCCATGCTTCCTATTTCTTCTTTATCTACTAGTAAACAGCAAGAAGTTCTTTCTGGATTTTCAACTTCTAACATAGCAAATAATGATGGGAATGAACATATTCTATCATCGTGTCCATATGCAAGTATCATACTTCTATCTATACCACAGTCTCTAGCTTTTCCTGCTGGTACTATTTCAAGTTCTGCTGACTGGAAATCTAATTCTTCCATTCCATATTTTTCACATAATATTTTTAGTATATTTGCTTTTACTGCATCTTTTTCATCTTCTTTTAATTCTGTTTCTGAAAGAGGTTTGTTTCCTATTAATAAGTCTAGGTTTTCCCCTTCTATAACTGTAGCTGCTTTCTTTTCTAACTGAGCTGCTCCTAAATGTATTAATAAGTCAGTTATTACAAATACTGGGTCTGTTGGGTCTTCACCTATATTAACTTCTACAACAGAGCCATCTTTTTTAGCTACTACACCATGAAGTGATAGTGGAGTTGTTACCCATTGATATTTTTTTATACCACCGTAGTAATGAGTGTCTAAATATGCAAATCCATCTGTTTCATATAGAGGATTCCGTTTTACATCTATACGTGGAGAATCTATATGCGCTCCTAATATGTTCATACCATGAGATATAGGTTCTTTACCTATCTGGAATAATGCTAGTGATTTTTTCATACAAGCAGCGTAAACTTTATCCCCTGCTTTTAATTCTTTACCTTCATCTATTACATCTTTGATGTTTTTATATCCTGCTTCTTCTGCCATTTTTATTGATAAAGTAACACATTCTCTTTCTGTTTTACCTTCATCTAAGCATTTTTTGTATTTTTCATTTACTTCTTCTAATTCTTTAAGCTGACAATCATTATATTTTGTCCAAAGATTTTTTGACATTTCAAAAGCCCTCTTTCTTTATTAAATATATTTATTTTATATTCTATCACTAAAAGTATTTTAGTAAAGTGTATATTTAAAGTGTAGCGGATAACCGCTACACTTTTTATCAATATTATTTATTTTTAAATTCATCTAATGCCATTAACTTAACAAGTTTCTTTCTTAATATGAATAGCATTATTGCGAATACTATAAGCACTCCTGATATTGTTCCGAATATCTGAACATATCCCATTGTTGAAGTAAGTCCTGCTAATTTACCTGATAATAGGTTAGCAAAGAAGTTACTTAGATACCAAGCACCCATTGCAAGTGATCCATATCTTACTGGAGCTAGTTTGTTGAACATAGCCATACCTATTGGAGATATGCAAAGTTCCCCTATTGTTAATAAGAAATATGCTAATAAAACGAATAATATACTCATTTTTGCACTTCCATCTAATACACCACCAAGAGTTCTTATTCCTAATATTAAAACTACAAATGCTGATGCAGTTAATAACATACCTAAAGCCATTTTTGTTGGTATTGGTAAATCACCTTTTTCAGTTTTTTCTAGTTTTAACCATAAATTTGCAAGTATTGGAGAGAATGTTACACATAATATAGCATTAAATGATACTAACCAAGGAACTGGTACTGTAAATCCACCTATATTTCTGTTAACTAAGTCATTCATTAATATTGAGAATGAAGTCTGTGTCTGGAACCAAGCAGCCCAGAATAATACGACAAATACGAATAATACAGCCATAGCAATGATTCTTCTTTTTTCTGTTGTTGTTAAAGGCTGATGTTCGTGATGATGTTCTTCTGTTGCTGCTTTTGCTTTTTTGTTAGCTTTTTTATTTGCTGGATATTTACCAACTTCTCCTAACCATTTTGGAGACATAACAGCTATGAAAACAGCTACAAAGAACATTACTATTGATGACATTAAGAATATATATCTATATCCATAAGATAATATTTCTCCACTTGCTGATATTTCGGCAAACCATTTATCTGCTATAAGACCAGAGAATATTGGACCAAAGAATGAACCTATGTTTATAGCCATGTAGAATAACGCATAAGCTGCATCTTTTCTACTTAAATCATCTTGATCGTAAAGAGAACCAACAAGGTTACTTATCTGTCCTTTAAAGAACATACCTGCTAATATAAGGACTAGTAGCCCCATCCATATACCGCTTATTGATGGTTTTGCAAAGAATAGAGTTAAATAACCTAATCCTGTTAGTATTGATCCTAATACTAATGATTTCTGAATTCCTAAATAATTATCTGTTATCCATCCACCAAGAATAGAACCCATATAGTTTACCGCTGTATAAAGACCTATTATTGATGATGCCTTAGCAACGCTAAGACCTAGACCATTAGCACTAACATCTGCTGTTAAGAATAATATAAATACAGATGAAAATGCATATCCACAGTAGCTCTGAAGTGCTATAGAAATATTTACTAGCCAAAGCCCTATTGGATGCTTAGTTTTTTCTGACATAAGATTTTCCTCCTTTAAATATATATATAAATTTTTAATTTATATCCCTTTTACTTTTGGAGCATTTGAACACTTACTTTAAATATTTTTTTATCAATATAAAGAATCTATATTATTTGTAGTTTTACATATTATTATAATTTATTAAGTTTATCATTTTTCAACCTAAAAACACTTTATTATTATTTTATTAAGTTTTATAATAATTTTTAGTTATTTTTATAATCAAAAACGTTTTCTCATCTTTATAGTTATTATATTAACATCAAGAATATTCTTTGTCTATACCCTATTTTTTATCCATAGTTTACATTATATACTTATTTATATATAGGTTTATTTCATTCTAGTTTTACTTATTTAATTTAATATTTTCAGAATATATTTTATTTACTTTCTTATTTTTTTAAATTAGAGTATCTATATTTTCATATATTTTTATGCTTATTAATCATTTATAATCTTTCTAGAACTTAATTTTATTAACTTTTTGTATTTTATATACTTTGTCAAAAGTTATACATTTTTATTTTAATCTATAATATTTTTGTATTAATTTTTTAGCGATAATAGAATACTAATCATATATAAATTCATAAAAAAAGAGACTGCTACAAAATATGTAACAATCTCTCTTATTTATAGATAGGATTTCAAAATAATCTCTGTTTTCTTATTAAATTTTATATTATGCATTTATAAGGAATGCTTTATATGCTCTGTATGCTTCGTATACGTCTGCTTTACTTCCAACTTCATATGGAGCATGCATATTAAGAACAGATATTCCACAGTCTATTACTTCCATTCCATAGTTTGCTGATATGTAAGCTATTGTTCCACTTCCACCTACATCAACTTTTCCGTATTCAACTAGCTGATATCCAACTCCTGCATCATCCATTATTTTTCTTAGATTTGCAATATATTCAGCATTTGCATCATTTGATCCATTTTTACCTCTTGAACCAGTGTGTTTGTTGAATGTTATACCAAATCCAATAGTTGCTGTACTTCTTCTTGTGAAGTATTCTGCGTATAGTGGATCATAACAAGAACTTACATCTGATGATAACATCTTAGAGTTCTGAAGAGCTCTTCTTACTTTTACATTTGAATCCCCTTCAGTTAATGCAACTATTTCAGCAACCATATTTTCAAAGAATTTTGACTGCATTCCTGTTGCACCCATGCTTCCTATTTCTTCCTTATCTACTAAGAAACAGCAAGAAGTTCTTTTTGTATCTTTAACTTCAAGCATTGCAAGTAAAGATGGGAATGCACATATTTTATCATCATGTCCATATGAAGCTATCATACTTCTATCTAATCCACAATCTCTAGCTTTTCCCGCTGGTACTATTTCAAGTTCTGCTGACTGGAAATCTGATTCTTCCATATCATATTTTTCTTTTAATAACTTTAATACATTTGCTTTTATAGCATCTTTTTCATCTTTTAATTCTGATTCATCTAATGGCTTACTAGCTATTAATATATCTAGTTTTTCACCCTCTATAACTGTAGCAGCTGTTTTTTCTAACTGAGCTGCACCTAAGTGTACAAGTAGGTCAGTTACTAAAAATACAGGGTCATTTTCATCTTCACCTATATTAACTTTTACTACACTTCCATCTTTTTTAGCTATTACCCCATGAAGTGCCAATGGTTCAGCTACCCACTGATATTTTTTTATTCCACCATAGTAGTGAGTATCTAGATAAGCTAATCCATCAGTTTCATATAAAGGATTCCGTTTTACATCTAGTCTTGGAGAATCTACATGTGCAGCTAATATATTCATACCATGAGATATAGGTTCTTTACCTATCTGGAATAATGCTATTGATTTATTCATACAACAAGCATATACTCTGTCACCTGTATTTAATTTTTTTCCTTCTGATATAACTTCTTTTAAATCTTTAAATCCAGCTTCTTTTGCTTTTTCAATTGTAAAGTCTATTGCTTCTCTTTCTGTTTTACACTCGTTTAAGCAGTTTTTATACTGTTCTGTAACATCTGATAACTCTTTTAGCTGTTCATCAGTGTATTTGTTCCAAAGATTTTTTTTCATATCCATTTTTATTTCCTCCAATATTTAACCTTATATTATATAATTGCTATTTTAAGCAATCGTTTCCCCCACTTTGTTTATAATAATATCATTTTGTGAATTATATGTCTATATTATCTATTTCTTTTTTAATACTTTTTTATTATTAGTTTTATTTTTTTTGGATATTTGTAGTATTATATTTATTTTTTTAGCATATTATAATTATGCTATCTTTTGTTTTTTAATTTTTCACCCAGTCTTGCATTAAATTATAAGTTTATTTACAATTTTCGCGAAATATATTTTTTATTTTAAAGTACAAATTTTTCTATAACTTATTTTTATAAATAATTCATATTTTTATAATTTATTTTATAAATTTTTATTAAGTATATAATTTTCCCAATTATAATTTACATTTTTATAAAAAAAATACTGCTGAAATATATTCAACAGTATTTTATATATATTTATTTATGTGCAAAGTCTAAGCTTTTATTATGCATTTAAAAGGAAAGCTTTGTAAGCTCTAACAGCTTCGTATATATCAGCTTTGCTTCCTACTTCATATGGAGCATGCATGTTAAGTACTGCAACACCACAGTCTATTACCTGCATTCCGTAGTTAGCCATTATGTAAGCGATTGTTCCACCGCCACCAGCGTCTACTTTACCCATTTCAACCATCTGGTATTCTACGTCAGCTTCGTCCATTATTCTTCTTAATTCTGCTACATATTCAGCATTTGCATCATTTGATCCATTTTTACCTCTTGAACCAGTGTGTTTGTTGAATGTTATACCATGTCCGAAGAATGCTGAACTTCTTTTTTCGAATACTTCTGCGAACATTGGATCGTAGCAAGCACTTACGTCAGATGATAACATTTTAGAGTTCTGAAGAGCTCTTCTTACTTTAACATTAGAATCTCCTTCAGTTAATAATACTAATTCAGCTACCATATTTTCGAAGTATCTTGACTGCATTCCTGTAGCACCCATGCTTCCTATTTCTTCTTTGTCTACTAATAAGCAGCAAGTAGTTCTTTCTGGATTTTCAACTTCTAACATAGCGAATAATGATGGGAATGAGCATATTCTGTCGTCATGTCCGTATGCCATTATCATACTTCTATCTATACCACAGTCTCTAGCTTTTCCTGCTGGTACTATTTCTAATTCTGCTGATTTGAAGTCATCTTCTTCCATTCCGTATTTTTCAGCTAATATTTTTAATACATTTGCTTTTACAGCATCTTTCTGATCTTCTTTTAATTCAGTTTCAGCTAATGGTTTACTAGCTATTAGAAGGTCTAAGTTTTCTCCTTCTATAACCACAGATGCTTTCTTTTCTAACTGAGCTGCACCTAAGTGAACTAATAAATCAGTTACTAAGAATATAGGATCTGTTGGGTCTTCACCTATGTTTACATTAACTACTGAACCATCTTTTTTAGCTACTACACCGTGAAGTGATAGTGGAGTTGTTACCCACTGATATTTTTTTATACCACCGTAGTAGTGAGTATCTAAGTATCCTAATCCATCTGTTTCATATAAAGGATTCCGTTTTACATCTATACGTGGAGAATCTATATGTGCTCCTAGTATATTCATACCATGAGATATAGGTTCTTTACCTATCTGGAATAGAGCTAATGATTTGTTCATACAAACTGCATAAACTTTATCTCCTGCTTTTAATTCTTTTCCTTCAGCTATTACATCTTTGATGTTTCTGTACCCTGCTTCTTCAGCCATTCTAACTGATAAAGTAACACATTCTCTTTCTGTTTTACCTTCATCTAAGCATTTTTTGTATTTTTCATTTACTGCTTCTAATTCTTCAAGCTGGCAAGCAGTATATTTTGTCCAAAGATTTTTTGCCATTTTAAATCTCCCTCTTTCCTCTATATTATTTATTTCAAGATATATATATATATAAAGGTGTAACACTAATGCTACACCTTTTATCTTGCTTAAATTAATATATACTCGCTAAGTGTAGTATATTTTATTATATATGTTTTCTTTTCAGTTTGTTTATATTAAAAATATTTAAATCTTAAGCCTCTTCAAATTCATCAAGAGCCATTAATTTAACTATACCTTTTCTAAGTACTAATAACATTAATGCAAATACTATAAGAACTGCTGATATAGAACCGAATATCTGAACGTATCCCATAGTTGAAGTAAGTCCACCTAGTTTACCAGATATTAAGTTTGCGAAACAGTTACTTAAGTACCAAGCACCCATCGCTAATGATCCATATCTTACTGGAGCTAGTTTGTTGAACATTGCTAGTCCTATTGGAGATATGCAAAGTTCACCTATTGTTAATGCTAAGTAAGCTATTAATACGAATATTAAGCTCATTTTTTTAGAACCATCAACTACTCCACCAAGAGTATTTATACCTATTATAAGTACTACGAATGCTCCTGCTGTGAATAACATACCTAAAGCCATTTTAGTTGGTATAGATAAATCTCCTCTTTTACTCTGTCCTAATTTTAACCATAATTTAGCCATTAAAGGAGCAAATATAACACAAAGTATAGAGTTGTAAGCAACTAACCATGGAACAGGTATAGTAAAGCTTCCGTACTGTCTCTGAACTAAGTCATTCATTAATATTGAGAATGAAGACTGAGTCTGGAACCATGCTGACCAGAATAATACAACGAATACGAATAATATAACCATTGATAATATTCTTTTCTTTTCAGTCTGAGTTAAAGGCTGATGTTCAACAACTTCTTTTTTACCAGCTTCTTTAGCTGCTTTAGCTGCACCTTTACCATTAACTGGGTATTTAGCTACATCTCCTAATAGTTTTGGAGCTGTTAAGTATATGAATATAGATACACCTATCATTAATATACCGTTCATTAAGAATACATATTTATATCCAAATGAAACTATTTCACCTGTAGCTGCTATTTCAGCGAACCACTGATCTGCTATAAGACCAGATATTATTGGACCAAAGAATGCACCTATATTTATAGCCATGTAGTATAATGCGAAAGCCGCATCTTTTCTAGTAAACTCTGTAGGACCGTAAAGAGAACCTATAAGAGCACCTATCTGACCTTTAAAGAACATACCGGCCACTATAAGAATTATAAGACCTGACCATATACCAGCTACTGTTGCTGGAGCGAAGAACATAACGATAAATGCTAAACCATTTAAGAATGAACCTAAAATTAATGATTTCTGAATTCCTAGATAGTTATCTGTTATCCATCCTCCAAATATTGATCCCATGTAGTTTATTGCTGTATAAAGACCTATTATTGATGATGCCTTAGCTACACTAAGACCTAAACCATTCTGCGCAACATCTGCAGTCATAAAAAGTATGAATATAGATGAGAACGCATATCCACAGTGGCACTGTACACCTGTTGCTATATTAGCAAGCCACAGTCCCTTTGGATGTTTTACTTTTTCTGTTGACATAAAAATCCTCCATTTATATTATATATTTCCAATCACATAAGTGATTATAAACAAATCTAGTTCTTTATTCCAATTTGATTTTATGCTATCCGTTTAATTGGGACTCAAATCTCCCTTATTTAAGTCCCAACCATACAATATAAATATTATAAAATCACCCTACTTTTCTATACACAAATCCCTCAATTTGTGATGTCAAGAAGTTAACACAAAATATCGTTTTCACAAAACTTATAAATTCCGTATCAATAATCTTAATTTAAAGTAAAATTCCTTTTATGAAACTTTAAGTAAAATTCCTTTTATGAAACTTTTTGCAATATTATGTTTTCTCCCTGATAGTTTAAATGCTACCACTTATCCAATATACTTGTCTATATTATTTAACATTTCTAGGATATAAGTTTATTATTGTTTATCTATTATCAATATAAAAATTATATCAATCTTGCTAAACAAATTTATTTTTCATAATTTTCCCATATATTTATAATTTTTTATACATTTTTATTTATATACTAATTATTTTCTAGCAACCTACAACTTCATATCAGTGTTTTCAGTTGTTTCATTAATTTTATCCTATGCTTCATTTTTTTCTCAAAAAAAATATTTTTTAGCACAATCAAAAAATAAATCGATGATAGATTAGCTTATAATGTATCATCGATTTATTATTCCTATTCAGCTATATAATTTTTTGATTAATAATTTAAACTATCTTCTACTCAACACAAGCTTCTTTTGGTAATTCATGAACTAACATTTCTTTTTCAGCTATAATATCTTCTATTGTTTCTTTTGTTTCCATAAGCTCTTCAAGACTCATAGCTTCAAATTCCTTGTGATTATCACTCGCTACATTTATTCCCTGATTTCTTAAAAAATTATCTACTTTCTCCTGATTTTTTTTGTATGCATAATACCCAACAGCACATACACCTACACCTACTAATGCACCAGTTAAATGGTCTTTATTTATTCCATTTAGCATATTTACCACTCCTTCTATTATTTAATTTATCAATAAATTTTAATTTATTGCCATATTTTTCACTATTTTATAGCATCTTTGTATAATTTTAAGCTTCTAGTATCCATTCCAATATAAGAATTATCTTCTATTCCATCAGAATATAATCTTCCACTATAGCCAGTCATCCCTCTATCAGAAACCATAAATGATTTTCCCATAGAATTTCTTTCCAATTCTATAAATCTTTCTAAAAATACCCTAATCATACCTGCACCTTTTGACAACTCATTATCTGTCTTTACTGATACATCAAAGTATTTATTTCCGTCTCTATTTTTTAACTCTCTTACAGATATCATAAGTCCACCATAAGATAGTTCAATCAAATGCCTTCCAAATGTAGTCAGCCATGTAACAGCCGACGGAAGTAAAAATTCACCCTTTGTAACAGAATTTATTAAATACATAACAGAAACGACTTCTGGATCAAAATAACCTCTTTCATTTACTTCATTGTATGCATGCTCACCAATAGCTCCAATAGTTGTACCTACAACTGCCCAATTAATAAAATCTGATATTTGTTGGTTCATTGTTATGTACTTAGATATTCCCCCTATTCCGAGCATTACAAGTGAATAACACGCCATTGGAGGTAAATTTTTCTTTTTTGATTCATATATCAATCTTATCGGAATCATATCATAACTCTTTGAATAAAGTGCTATCACTCTGATTATCACTTCATCTTCAGATATACGATATGGATTATATTCTATAAGAATTGATTTTGTTATATCTGTATAATTTGCTTTATATATTTCATCCTTTTTTACAAGATTTTTCATCAATTCCTCTCCATTTCTAAGAGGATGAGAAAGTTTTATTCTTATTCTTCCTTTTATCTTATGTGCGATAACTATAGTGGGATTGTTCATATTTTACACCCCTCTCTCCATATTGAAAAATAACAATCTAAGAGAATTGGCAACTACTAGTATTGTACTTGAATTGTGAAGTACAGCTCCGAAAAATACAGGAAGTACTCCAGCTGCACTAAGTATAAGCCCTACACTATTTATTCCTATTACCATTCCAAAGTTTTCTTTTACCACTTTCATAGTCTTTTTAGATAAATCTATTATTGTAGGTAGCATCATAGGGTTATCTCCCTGTATTGTAATATCTGCTGCTTCCATTGCAACGTCTGTACTTCCACCACCAAGTGCTATACCAACATCTGAGTATGCAAGCGCTGGAGCATCATTTATTCCATCTCCAACCATCATAACTCTAGAGCCATTAGCCTGATATTTTAAGACCTCGTCTGCCTTATCTTTTGGTAGTAGCTCAGCCTTGTACCTATCTACTCCCATAAGTGTAGCAACTTCTTTTGCCTGATTTTCTAAATCTCCTGTTAATAAAAGAATATCGTCTACACCTTGATATCTAATATTATTTATAGCTTTTCTCATATTATCTCTCATCTTGTCTTTTATTGCGATTATTGCAGAAACCTTTCCACTATAAGCAACATAAATCAAATTTGATCCTGCTGTAGATAATTTCTTTTCAGCTTCTTTTACATTTTTAATATCTATTCCTTTTTCTTTTAGGAATATTTTGCTTCCTACATATACTATTTCACCATCTATATCAGTTTCCATACCTCTAGCTATATGCGTTATAACTGGCCCATGTACTGGTATTTCAATTCCTCTTTTTTCTACCTCTGTTATTATGGCTGTAGACATAGGATGAGAAGATGTTTCTTCAGCAGCACCTGCTATTTTTAAAACATCATTTTCGCTTAACTCAGAATCTAATACCTCTATATCTGTAACAGCTGGTTTTCCTTCTGTTAATGTTCCTGTTTTATCAAGTATTAAAGTATCTGAATTTGACATAGCTTCTAAATAGTTACCACCTTTTATAAGGACACCATTCTTAACCGCATTGTTTATCGCAGCAGAAAATGCTGTTGCTGTAGAAAGCTTTATACCACAAGAATAATCTATTATCATCATATTTAAAGCCCTGGCTGGACTCTTTGTAACCATGTAAATTATTCCAGCAAATAAAAAGTTAAACGGTACTAGATAGTTTGAAAACTTATCTGCGTAATCTTGTATTGGCGCTTTTTTAGATGCTGCATCCTCTACTAAATGTATTATTCTAGAAACTACTGTATCATCTCCAGCTTTTTCTGTTTTAACAGTTATATTTCCAGTCTTAACAACTGTTCCTGCAAACACCTTTTCTCCAGGCTTTTTAACAGCTGGAACAAACTCCCCTGTAACAGATGCCTGATCTACAACTGCTTCACCTTCTAGCACTTCACCATCTACACAGATTTTTTCACCAGTATGTATAACTACTTTGTCATCTTTTTCAATATCATCTATAGATACTTTTTTAAGAATTCCATTTTCATCTATTGTCCATACTTCTTCCTCATTTACTGAGAACATTTCTTTTATAGAATTTCTTGTTTTTTCCATTGTGTATATTGTCATAAGTTCTGCAATATCTGATAAAAGAGTTATCATAAGTGCAGACTTATCATTCCCAAGCATTAAACTGGCTGCTATAGATGTAAGTGTAAGAGTATCCGCATTTAATCTTTTATTTTTTATAGCTCCAAATACACCATTTTCAATTAGCCCCTTGTTTAGGTATATAGATGCAAGTGCAGGTAAAGTTAAAAATCTACCATATCTTCCGTATCTATCAACATTATAAATATCTCCCCATCCAAATCTACCTTTTGCCATTGAATATCCAAGTACAGCCGCATTTAATCCTAATCTTTTTAATATATCTGCAGATGTTTCATCATTCTTTTCTGAAATCTCCATATTTGTATTTTGCTGTTCTCTCATAGCTGCAAATACCTTTATATCGTATTCTGCTATTATTCCATCTATAAAGTTTATTACTCTATTTTCATCTACATCTTCTTTATAATTTATAAGAACAGAACCAATAATCGTATTAACAGCTACTGTATCCACAAATGATGATGATTTCATCTTTTCTTCTATCTCATCTTTATAATTTGAAAGGTACTTTAAAGCTTCACATCTAAGTCTAATTCTTCCATTTATTCTATGCTTTATAGTACTTTTTAGTAATAGGTTGTTTCTACCCATTTTCAGTCCTCCCTTCATGAGATTTAAGCTAATTTTTTTATTGCTTCATCAAGTTGTTGCTCAATAGTATCTACGACATATTCTGTATTACTTTCTCCATATTTCTCTATTAAATCTAAATTTCTTAATCCTATTTCTTTTATTACTTCAATCCAATTTAATATTTTTTCTTCGTATACTTTTTTCATATCATAGGTAATTAATATGCTTCCAGTTACTCTATTCACATCTATACTTTCTATTCCGTTCAATTTTTTCAATGCCTGATGTAAATATTTTTCATAAATCATATACTCTTCTGGAATATCCTTTAAAGAAGATACTTTAAATCTAATTCTTCCAGGAATACTGTGAGCTACCTTTATTTTCATTAATTTTGATATAACAATTTTCTTTAACATTCTACACCTCAACAAACTATATTTCTTTATATGCCCATCTAGCCATTGTGTATCCATTTGGAAGCATTCTAGGAGCAGTTCTTATTCCTCTAATTGCAAATATCATAACTGCTATCAAATAGATTGATTTTATATCCAATATTCCCTTAGTCTTGTTGTAAACAGCTAGATTTAACACTTCTTTCATATTTGATAGCTCTCTAGTAACTAAAGCATCTTTTTTCTTATTAATTTCCTCTTCTAAGCTCAAAAGCTTTACAATAGCTGCAGTAAGCATATTCGGATCTATCTGATTATAGTCGTAGTTTATTAAAAGACTTCCTGTTACAGCACTTGCTTCTACATGGCTGATAAATTTCACTTTTGACAACTGACTTGTTATATAATCAGCTAATGTATTATCTCCCTTTAATCTAGGTACTCTATATCTTATTCTACCTTTTATACTATGCTTAACCTCTACCACCCCAATAAAATCAGGAACATTTATATTATTTTTTTTCTTTCCACTAGCATCACCTATGACCTTTCCTGCTAATGTAAGCAATGCCAACCTCATTATTCTCTTCCGATACATTTTCATCCCTCCTCTTACATATGTATTTATAAATAGATTAAATTTGCAAATACAATGTTTTTTATAACATAACATTATACTCTCATTTTTATTGAAATTTCAATACTTTGAGCCTAATCGATATTTTTTATCAACTTCTCTATAACAATCTCTTATTTTTTTAATTTTTTCATTTTCTCCTATCACCTTGACAAAAAAAGTCAAGCATATTATTTTATAATTAATATTCACTTTCATTTATTAAACACTATTTATATTTTAGGAGGTTGATTATGAATAATGTATTGATAGCATTTTGTTTTACACTTGTAGCTGGACTCAGTACTTCTATAGGGAGTCTGATAGCCTTTCTTACAAAGAGTACAAATAAAAAATTCCTTTCTGTAAGCTTAGGTTTTTCAGCAGGTGTAATGGTTTATGTATCTATGATAGAAATTTTTCCAGAAGCTCAAAACTCAATTGCATCTGCTTTAGGAGAACGAATGGGCTCAATTCTTACCGTTGTAGCTTTCTTTGCAGGAATGTTTGTAATAGCTATTATAGATAAATTAATTCCTTCAGAAGAAAATCCACACGAATTAAAGTTGGTTGAAGACCTAGAAAATAAATCAGATAATAATGCAAAACTTTTAAGAACAGGTATGTTTACAGCCCTAGCTATTGCTCTACATAACTTTCCTGAAGGGCTAGCTACATTTGTATCAGCATTAGATGATCCTGCACTTGCACTTCCAATAGTTTTTGCAATAGCAATACACAATATTCCAGAAGGAATTTCTGTTTCAATACCAATCTATCACGCAACAGGTTCAAAGAAAAAAGCATTCCTATATTCTTTTATTTCAGGACTTGCTGAACCAATAGGCGCATTAGTTGGTTGGCTAATACTTATGCCTTTTATGAACGATACAGTATTTGGAATTATATTTGCATCTGTAGCCGGAATAATGGTATTTATATCATTTGATGAATTACTTCCAGCTGCTAGAGAATATGGAGAGCACCATCTTTCAATATATGGCTTGATTTCTGGTATGATGCTTATGGCTGTAAGTTTATTACTTTTTATATAATATAGATATAAAAAACGGGATACTGCAATAATCTGCAATATCCCGTTTTATTATTCTATTAAATTTTTAAATTTTATTCTCTCACAATAAATTGAATTTTATCAAATTTTGTTTCTACATCTATAAATTCTTTTATTTTGTTCTTTTTATCTGCTGAAATATCCTTGCTTAAATATACAATTACATTCAGATTTTCATGCTGCTTTTCTTCACTAGAATCCCATTCCTTCAAATATCCAGCACTAACTTCTGAAACTTCAGGATATATAACGCCCAACTGTTCACTAAGCTTTCCTACATCTAATGAAATTCCACTTATTCCTATTAGCTCTGTTGTATCTTCTTTTTCCTTTTCAACCATCTTCATGGCAAAAATCAAACTAGGAATTATTATTATAGCAGTATTTCTGATAAGGACTGCTCTAAATTTCTTTTTCCGCTCATCATCTCTTTCAGTCTTTTGAGGTACCTTCATAATTAAAAGACCTATTATTGTCGCTAAACAAATAAAATATGTATTTATTATAAATAGATAAAGCGCACCTGCAAAATACTTAAACGACTTTATAGCTATACCGTATCCCGCTGTACAAAGAGGCGGCATAAGTGCTGTAGCTATTGCAACACCTGGTATTACATTTGATTTTTCTTTTCTAGTAAATCCTATTATTCCTGCAAATCCACCAAAAACAGCTATTAAAACATCCCATATTGTAGGTGTAGTTCTAGCTAAAAGTTCTGGTGAAGCTGTTGTTATTGGAGTTATTGTAAAATATATTGCAGAAGTTATAAGGCACGTAATTACCTGGAATAAAAGTCCTAAAATAGAGTCCTCTGTTTCATCTATATCACCAGTTGCTATTCCATATCCTATAGCCATTATAGTACCCATAAGTGGCGATATAAGCATCGCACCAATTATAACTGCAGTTGAGTTCATATTAAGCCCGATTGATGCTATAAATATTGCAAAAATCATTATACAAAGATTTGTTCCTCTGACTTCTCCACCGCTTACTATTCTTTCATGTATTTCATCATAAGAAGCTGTATCACCATGTATACTAAAGGCTAACTTTAAAACATGTTTTATATGTTCTTTCATTATCTCTCACTCCGTTCTTATTGAAAATTCATCCTTTTATTATATTATTTTTTACAAAAAATAGTCAAGTTGCTTCTTATTTATATATTAAGCTATCTTGATCGTCATATTTTCTCATTTACCGCCATTATTTTCTTATTTGATAAAAATTGTCATTTTTATCACTATTTGATTTTTCTTTTCTATTGACAATGATTATTACTTTTTGTTATCTTGTTATTGTAGAATTGATTTTGAGGAGGAAACGATTATGGATTTAACAAAAGCTCAGTTAGAGCAAGAATATACAATAAAAGATATACAGACAGATGATGAGGAACTTAATGCATTTTTATTCTCACTTGGATGCTACAGTGGAGAAAAAATAACTGTAGTTTCTAAATTCGGAAAAAGCTATGTAGTATCTGTAAAGGACGGTCGTTATAACATAGATACAAATCTAGCAAAAGCAATTTTAATATAATAAATTTGCTTTTAATAATTATTTAGGCAGTAATGTAATCATAAAATATATTTTTAATAGGATTGGTTTTGATCGCAGTAAAAAGGAGGAGGATTTAAAACATGAGGATAGCTTTAGCAGGAAATCCAAATAGTGGGAAAACCACTATGTACAATTTATTAACAGGTAGTAACGAGCACGTTGGAAACTGGGCAGGGGTTACGGTAGATAAAAGAGAAAGCTCTCTTAAAAAGAACTACTGTGCTACGGCAATTGAAGAGGTTGTCGCAGTTGACTTACCAGGAGCATATTCAATGTCTCCATTCACATCAGAAGAAAGTATAACAAGTGGTTATGTAAAACATGAAAACCCAGACGCAATCATAAATATAGTTGATGCAACTAATCTTAGCCGTAGTTTATTCTTTACTACTCAGCTTCTTGAACTTGGAATACCAGTTGTAGTTGCACTAAACAAAAGTGATATAACAGATAAAAAAGAAACTAAAATAGATGTAGCAAAATTATCTGAAGCTCTTGGTTGCCCAGTAGTAGCTACTGTTTCAACTAATGAAAGAGGAATAGCAGAAGTAGCTGCAAAAGCTATCGAAGCAAAAGGAAAAAAACAGGTTGCTCCTTATCATCAGGGAGAAATAAACCTTCATGATAAAAATGAAGTTGAAAAAGCCGATAGAAAAAGATTTGAATTTGTAAATAAAATAGTTAGTCAGGTTGAAACTCGTAAAGTATTAACAAAAACTAGAAATACTCAGGATAAAATAGACGCAGTTTTAGCTAACAAATGGCTTGGTATACCAATATTTGCCGTTGTTATGTGGCTAGTATTTGATATATCTCAGTCAAAACTTGGACCTTTCCTAGCAGATATACTTGTTGGTTGGATAGAAACATTCCAGGGATATGTAGCTGAAATGGTATCTGGAGCATCTCCGTTCCTACAGGCTCTTCTTGTAGATGGTATCATAGGTGGTGTTGGAGCTGTTGTTGGATTCCTTCCACTAGTAATGGTTATGTATTTCTTAATAGCACTTCTTGAAGATTGTGGATATATGGCTCGTGTCAGCGTTGTTATGGATCCAATATTTAAAAGAGTTGGTCTTTCAGGAAAATCTATAATACCAATGGTTATAGGTACTGGTTGTGCTATACCTGGTGTTATGGCTTGTCGTACAATAAAAAATGAAAGAGAAAGAAGAACTACTGCAATGCTTACACCATTTATGCCATGTGGTGCTAAACTTCCTGTAATAGCTTTATTTGCAGGTGCATTCTTCAGTGATGCTTCTTGGGTAGGTACATTAATGTACTTTGTAGGAATACTTTTAATAGTACTTAGTTCTCTACTTATATTAAAAATAACTGGACATAAATACAGAAAATCATTCTTTATAATGGAATTACCAGAATATAAAATACCTAGCTTAAAAAGAGCTGTAATATCTATGTTCTCAAGAGCAAAAGCTTACATAATAAAAGCTGGTACAATAATACTTGTTTGTAATGCCGCAGTTCAGATAATGCAGTCATTCAACTGGCAGTTACAGTTAGTTCCAGAAGGTATGGAACATACTTCAATACTAGCTTCAATAGCTTCTCCATTTGCAGTATTATTAATACCTTTAGGATTTGGAGCTTGGCAGTTAGCAGCTGCAGCTATAACAGGATTTATAGCTAAAGAAAATGTCGTAGGTACAATAGCTGTAGTTTACGGATTAACTAACTTCATAAACGTAGATGATCTTGTTTTAACAGGTGGAGCTAATACAGTTGCAACAACTATGGGACTTACTTCAGTTGCAGCTCTAGCATATCTAATGTTCAACCTTTATACACCACCTTGCTTTGCCGCAATAGGTGCAATGAACTCAGAAATAAAAGATAAAAAATGGCTACTTGGTGGAGTTGGACTTCAGTTCGGAGCAGGTTATACAGTTGCATTCCTTGTTTACCAGATAGGAACACTTATAACTACTGGTTCAGTTGGACAGGGATTCTTACCAGGACTTGTTGTAGTACTTGCAATAGCAGCATTTATAATAAGACTTATTGTAAAAGAAAATAAGAGATTCGATGAAGAATACTCTTTAGGAAATAAATCAATAGCTTAATTTATAAGCATATAGAATTTAAATTTTGAAAGGAGGAGATATTTATGGCTAATATTATAGTAATCTTAATACTTCTAGCTATTATAGGAGGCGCAACATTTTATATAAGAAAAGCTAAAAAAAGCGGTGTAAAATGTATAGGTTGTCCATCTGCAAAAACTTGCTCCTCTTGCAAAGGTGCAGCAGATTCAGACTCAAATGGCTCTTGCTGTAGTTGTGGTTGCCACAAATAACTTAAAATATACAAAATAATATATATCATATATCCACCAAAATATGCTATATATAGCCTATTCGCACTAACTGGGCAAAATAATAAACCCCTTAGGATAAAATTCTTAAGGGGTTTACTTTATTTTAACTTTATTCTACTACTTTATTATTCTCTGTAGTTTTTTCAGTTTGTTGATTTTCTGAGCTTTTTATTAAATTTCCTAAGAAAACATTAGCTGAATCTGATTTTGTTTCAAGCATTTTTTCTACTGTAGGTTTTGAATTATTTGTATAATTTAAAACTAGCTTAGATCCATCCTCTATCGCACAGTGGTCGAGCATACTAGTATAACTAGATACCTCTCCATCTATGTTTAAAGTAGCATTTAAATTTCTACATACATAGAACATTCCACTCATATCATTTACATTTTTTGTTTCTAAATTTTCTAGATTTATATCTCTTAAACTTTCACATGATGCAAACATATAAGACATATTAGTTACATTGGATGTATTGAAATTACTTAAATCTAATTTAGTTAAATTTAAACACCCTGAGAACATATAACTTGTATTTGTTACACTGTCTGTATCCAAATCAATTAAATCTATCTCATTTAAATTTTTACAGTTTGTAAACATAGCCATCATACTTGTTACTTTTCTAGTATTTAAATCATTTAAATTTATTTCAGTCAATCCATTACAGTCTCCAAACATATAACTCATATTTTCTACATTTGATGTATCAAAATTACTTAAGTCTATACTTTTTAAATTTGAGCATTTAAAGAACATATCACTCATGTCAGTTACATTTTTAGTATTAAGCTTACTCAAATCAACACTTTCTAAACTAGTACAGTTTGCAAATATACTGCTCATATTTTCTACATTTGATGTATCTAATTTATCTGTATTTATCTTTTTTAAACTACTACATCCATTAAAAGCATATTTCATATTCACAACTTTTGAAGTATCCAGATTACTTATATCTACTTCTTTTATATTTTCAAAATTATTCATAAAGTAATCACTTTCTGGATTTGCGTATATTGTTTTGTTTGATGATATATATACTGTGTTGTCTTTTATATATGCAACAACTTCACCACTTTTATTTTCGTCTAATTTAACATGGTTTATTTTATCTATATCTTTTGGTATTCCTTTATTAAATACAACTTTATTAGCTTTTGGGAATCCCTTTAACATTCTTAATTCAGAGTTGAAGTCTTCACCAATCATTAAAGTATTACTTATATTTTGACCTTTATTTTTGTCAGGATTTTCTTTTTTCTCTTCTTCCCTCTGTTCATTTTTTTCTATATTCTTGTCTTTATCGTCTTTTTTATTCGGTTTAGTGTCTTCTTTCTTTGTAGGTGTTTTATTATCTTTAGATGTATTAACTTCACTTATTTTTACACCAGAAGAATTTGCTACAACAAATCTTATATCCATAGGAAGTCCACCTAGCTGAGTTGTATTTATATTCTCTAAAAGATTCAAATTTTCTGTTCTGTTGACAAGAAGAATTCCTTCATCTTTTGCAAAATATGATCCTGAAAGTGCATCTACAAGTGTTTCACCATTACAGAATGATATAGAATTTCTGTCTTTGTAAAACTTATCTAAAACCATTCTATTGGTTTCGTATCTGTTTTTACCACCTATACGATTTGAATTTGTGCTCTGTTGGATACTATTTGAAACAGCATCTTTGCCACCTATTATACTGTAATCTACATTTTTTACACTATCAATATTTTCACTGTTGGGTTTAGTTAAAATTATAGGACTTACATCTCTAGCTGAAACAGGAGCAATACTCATTGCATCAGCTTGCCCAGTATAGCCATTTACTATGTATGCTTTCTTATAATTTCCAATATACTTAGCAATTTCGTTTGAAGTTTCTACTCTATCTCTTCCACCAATTCTTGTAATTTTTTTTCCCGAAAGTCTCTTTTCAAAATTTTTTGGTATGGCGCTATCTCCACCTATTAAAATTATATTTTTAGCTTTTTTTATGGTTTTTTCAGTAGTATTATCAATATTATCTGGATTTATCGGAACTATATCAGCCTTTAATTTCCCCGAAAGTGCTGCAGCTGATAAACCATCAGACATTTCTTTTGAAGCATTAACAAGAATTAATGTATCCTTATTTCCACTGCTTTCTAAAATTTTCGAGCTCGTTTCGTATCTATTCATACCAATAAATTTGGTGTGAGAATGATGACGTTTAGATGCTATTTTTACTACCTCTGTGCCATTAGATTTCTTTTTAGCCTTATATTTAAAAGATTCGGCTCCTGAAGAAAAGTTACTTATTGATAATAGAATCGCTGCTATTGCAACTGCAGCTATACCTTTGTTTAAATTCAAAATATCTACCCCCTTAAAATGATTTATTGAATTTTAAACTGCTAAGCTTTTGAATTTAATTTTAATTAAAATTTAACCTTCCCAACAGTTTTTGAAAATACCCTTATTAAACATAATTAAACATATTTCTTTTAAAAAATTATTAATTACTAAATTTACAATTATTTTTGCAATTATTTTATTTATTTTATAGAATATTTTAAAATATATTTACATTTTTACTTTTCATTTAATTGTTGTAGTATAATGTATTCATATACTTTTAGATTTATAAATATCTTTCAAATTAATAAATATATATTGGAGATTTTGAGATGAAAACACCTAAAAAATATTCTGATTTAGTAAATCAAAACAAAATAACAGAAGAAATACTCGGCGAGGTTATTTATTCCATAAATAAAAGGGCAAAGAATTGGCGAAATCAAAAGAGAAAATATAAAAACTATCTTTTAGATCAATATGATAGCTATGATAACGCTGTAGATAACGAGAAAAAATACTATAAAATGAAATCTGATATGTTAGAAAAATTTGAGCCTGTTAAAATTCACAAGGAATTGAGATTTAGAAATTTTCAACGAAAAGTTTCTGAAAAAGATTTAGAATATAATCAATTAGATGATAGTGATATTTTTAGAAAAGAAATTAAAACAGATAGATCAACTGGCGAAAAAGTTATGTATAAGCTGGTTAGGTATAAATTAGATGATTCTTTATATTATCTATATTATGAGATTGGTGTATATACATTTCATCAACCTATAGAAAAGTCTGAATTGGAAAATTTTAAGGCTTTAGAAATAGATGTTTTAGAGGATTTTGAAACTTTTGGAAGAGATACTACTGAGCTCTTGAGTGTCCAGTTTTGTAAGAAAGTCTATGAGAAATTTATGGATAATAAATTAGAAATAGTATAAAAAAGCTATCGTAAGTTTCTGCGATAGCTTTTTTATTATCTATTTTCCTAAAAATCCTCCAACAACAGGAATTATCGCCCCACTTACATAATCAGAAGCACTACTTGCTAAGAAAATTGCCACTCCCTGTAGATCCTCAGGTTTACCCCAACGATGCATAGGAATTCTATTAGTTACTTCTTCATATTGTTTTGGATTATAGCTCTTCATGTTTGCAGTTAAGCCTGTTTCCATATATCCTGGAGCTATTGCATTTACCTGTACTCCACGAGATGACCATTCATTTGAAAGAGCCTTTGTAAGCTGCATAACAGCACCTTTTGTTGCTGTGTATGCAGGTATAGATTCACTTCCGATAAATGATGTCAACGAAGCTATATTTATTATCTTTCCATTTCCTTGCTCTAGCATCACTCTTCCTGCAAGCTGAGAAATTTTGAATAAAGAACTTAGATTTACATTTATAATCTTATCCCATATTTCAACTGGAAACTCCTCAGCCTTGCAACGATGTTGCATTCCTGCACAGTTTACAAGTACGTCTAGTCTATTATCTAAAAGTTCCATGACTTCATCAAAAACAGATGCTATGTTTGCTGCATTATCTAGGTTAAGTACAACACCATGAACTACTCCACCAGTATTATTTTTAAGCTTTTCAACAGATTCGAATACTTTTTCTGATGTTCCAGTTATCACTACCTCTGCTCCAGCTTTTAGAAATCCTTCTGCCATACCATATCCAAGACCTCTACTTCCACCAGTGACAAGTATTTTTTTGCCAGTTATATCAAAAATATTAAAATTATTCATATCTATTCCCCCTATTTTTTTAAATATTTTTTAAGAACCTATTTAATTGTACAGCTAATTGAGTGGGATTATCTATATTAATTGATTTTTTCATCCAATTATCTAAGAAAGAAATTTGCTCTTCTGTATGGAACCAATGCTCTCCATTTTCCATTATTGTCAGATTTGCATTATGATTTTTAACAAATTTATTTACTGTTTCTAAAGATGTTAAATTATCATTTTCTGCATACAATATCTCTGTTGGAACTTCCCAATTTATTTTATTTTTTCTAGCAAAACATAAATATTCCCAAGATAATACTTCGCCAAAATCAGTACTTATTTCCCCTTTTTCTAGTAGCTCTTGTTCAGATACATTTGCCCACATCATCATATCTAAGATTAATCTTTCCATATCAAGAATAGGAGATATAAACAGAGCCTTTTCTATTTTATAATCTTGCAAGGATAACATTGTAAAATATGCTCCTATACTATTAGCAATAATATATATTTTTTCATACTCTTTCTTTACATCTTCGTATATATTTTTTATTTTATCAATTACAATCCAAGGAAAATCTACTTCATAGTCTAAACCTATAATATCAAATCCTGGACAATTTTTCTTATAGCTTTCGGCTTCAAGATGATTTCCTCCTTTTCCATGTATGTATATAATTGCTTTTTTCAAAGTAACACCCCCTGTAGTATTTTAATATCTAAAAAATTATATAAATCTAATATAAATATAACAATTAATAATAAAATAATCTATTCTAATACTTAATTTTATTGACATTAATAAAAACCGTGTTTATAATGTACTTATACAATAAGTACACTTTGAAGGAGGTTTTTTATTTATGGATATAATTATCAGTAATAATTCTACTAAACCCATATATGAGCAAATTACTTCTCAAATTAAAGCTATGATAATGAGTGGTGAACTAAAGGCTGGAGAGGCTCTTCCTTCAATGAGATCTCTAGCTAAATCAATTCATATAAGTGTTATTACTGTACAAAGAGCTTACGAAGATTTACAAAGAGATGGTTTTATTGAAACTACAGTTGGGCGAGGAAGCTTTGTTTCTGCTAGAAATAATGAGTTCTATAAAGAAGAACAGCAACGTATAGCGGAAGAACATTTAGAAATAGCTGCTGAAATAGGTAGACTAAACAATATTCCTCTTTCAAAATTAATAGAATTACTTTCAATATTTTATATGGAGGATAAATAATATGACTTATGCTTTAAATTTAAATAATGTATCTAAGAAATATAAAAATTCCAACTTCTACCTTGATAATATATCTTTTTCTCTACCTTCTGGATCTATTATGGGATTTATTGGGGAAAATGGAGCTGGAAAAACAACAACTATTGGCTGTATTTTAAATACTTTATCTATTGATTCTGGCAGTATAAAAATACTTGGAAAAGAAATGAATAACACTAATACAAAACTCAAAGAAGAAATTGGTGTTGTATATGATGGAGATAATTTCCCTAGCTATCTCTCTGCAGCTCAAATATCCAATATAATGAGTGGAATATATACAAAATGGGATAATGATTTATTTAAAAGTTTTTTAAATAAATTTAAATTAGATAAAAATCAAAAGATAGAAAAATATTCTAAAGGTATGACTATGAAGTTAGCAATAGCCGTTGCATTATCTCATCATCCCAAATTATTAATATTAGATGAAGCCACAAGTGGACTAGATCCTATTATGAGAGATGAAATCCTAGATATATTTTTAGATTTTGTTAGTTCTGAAGAACATTCTATTTTATTATCTTCCCATATAACAAGTGATTTAGAAAAAATAGCTGACTATATTACCTTTATACACGATGGTAAAATCATCTTGAGTGATAAAAAAGATAACTTGATTTATGATTATGCAATACTTAGATGTTCAGAAAAACAATTCAATGAAATTGATAAAGATGATATAATTTCTTACCAAAAGAAAGACTATCAGATTAATGTATTAGTAAACAATAAAAGAAAACAAAAGATAAAATATCCTAATATAATTATAGATAATCCAACAATTGATGAAATAATGCTTTTGCTAGTAAGAGGTGAACATATATGATAGGACTTTTAAAAAACAACTTATATGCTGTTATAGAAAATATTAAGCTTATTTTTATGCTTGTATTACTTTTAGGTGTAATAACTTTCATTACAGGAAATGCAAATCTAATAAATATTTTTTCATTATTTTCTACACCAACTATTTCAATATTAACATTCTTATGTTTACGAAAAGAATGTTCTTCAAAGTGGAATAAATATAAACTTTGTATGCCTGTAAAAAAATCTGATATTGTAAAAAGTCAATATTTTAGTCATATTTTATGGTCTTGCATAGGTGTAATTACGGTTTCTATTTTTCTAGCTATAACAATAGCAATTCATGGAAATAAATATTTCTACTACGGATTTAGAGATGCTATAACATTAATTTTAGGTGGTGGTATAATATCACTATTAATTGGTTCAATCTCCTATCCTTTATATTATGTGTTAGATTATGAAAAAACTGAAGCAATAGCTATTATTAGTACGGTAATATCCTTGGTTTTTATTATAGGAATTAGTATTTTGATAAATATCTTTTTCGGTGGTGGAAATGTGTCTGACATACAATATTACACTAGTTTATTTGTTATTTTAATATTAACTTTTATTATATTATTAACTTCTTACAAAATTGCAGTTAGTATATATAGTAAAAAAGAATATTAAAATATATTAAAGAATCACTCCTTATAATATAAAGAGTGATTCTTTTTTCAATCTTATCAAATCAAAAACATAAACACAACTATTGGAGAAATTATATTTACAGCTGCGTGAATCATCCAGCCATAGATTATACTTCCATCTGCTTTATTTCTAGAAAGCCATCCAAGTGCGTACCCAATTCCACCTGTAAGAAGAAAAATTATCACCATTGGCAAAATTCCCTTTCCTACAACAGAAACTATATGTATACCACCAAAAATTATCGCTTGAATAACATTTCCACCATTTCCCAGTTTTTCAAATAATCTATTACCTAAAAATCCTCTAAAAAATATTTCCTCAGATAGTGATGTTTGTACAACTGCCCAAATTAATATAACTAATATTGTCTGCATACTCCAACCATATTGTTTGTATGCATCAACTGTAAACCCTGTATATGTCAAACTATTTGTATTGTAAAGATACAGATATGGCAATATTATTATAACTAAAAAAGAGATAAATATTATCGCCATGTATTTAAACACATTATTTTCAGTAGTCTTAAATCCAATCCAATTAAAAAATCCCTTTACTCTCTTTTCTTTAACAAGATAAAATATAAACGGAATAGCTATCAATATAACTACTTGAAGGATTGCACTTATTAACTGATTTATCAAAATCATACATATCACCACCTATTTATAATATTTTTTAGATACAGAAATATCTAATAAATTCTTCCTTGCTACTAATATTTTCTCTAAACTCTTTCTTGAGCTGCTTATAAAATAATCTATTTCTACAGACTTTAATATTGTTGATATCTTCTTTAATCTCAACAAATGATTTTTTTAATTGAAGAATGGCTTTATTCATTTCTTCACTTTTTACCTTAGCTAAAAATATTCTTTCACCATTTTTAGTCATTATTATTATATTCCCAAATGAAGAGTAAAATGACTCTTTAATAGCAACTCCATCCAAAATAAGTTTCCTTGGAATATATACATCATTTATAAAAAGCCAATTGTCTGAATAATATAATTCAAATGGATCTGATATATTTTCCACTCTAAATATTTCAAATTTTTCTTGTTCTATAAAATTTTTCAATTCTTTAAATGATAAATATCTCTTAACAACCCTCATACATTCAAACTTTGGAGGGTACGCAGTTTTTAAAAGAAAGTATACAAAAAATATAGATGTTACTAAAAAAATTAATGCCACATCTAACTCATTAGCAACAAATGCTAAATTTAGAGATTTTAACAATACTATTATTATCATTAAAAGTATTATAATTAAAATTATTTTTTTCCAAGTCCATATTTTTTTAATCATTTTTACTCCATAATTAATTTATTTTGTATGTATTCGAATATATTATTTTTCAATTGCCATCTTCGCCAATCTAGTATCTCCCCAAGGAGTATTTATCATCGCATCTCCATCAATAATTCCCGCTCTAACAATTGTAACCACCTCATCAGAATTAGATAGCTTAACTCCATTGATTTCAACATTTTCTGCAAACTCATCATAAGTATCATATCTATCATCATTAAAAACAAAATATATATTTTCTTGTATTTCCTCGCTATTAGGAGTTAATACAGATCCCATAGTGTACATCTCGTCATCTAGCATAAACTCTATCAAGCAAAATGCAATTCCATCTTCATAATCTGATTTTATAATCGAAAATACGTCCTTTAACTTTATATCAAGTGTTTTCTTCTCTTTTTTCTTAGACCAAAACATACATATTCCTCCATAAATTTATATTTATTCGTTGTTCTTAAAAATACAAATTCCTATTTTTTCTTCTTTTTCCTTGGAGCTGGCAATTCATCATACATTGCATTTAATAATCCTGTTAAAAACTCCTTATCATCAACCTCATCTACCAACAACATCTCCTTTGCCCCTTCATAAGGCAATTCATATCTAGCTGACGGCATATAATTAATTGCTGATTTCACTGGCTTTACAAGAAATCTATCGTCGTAAATTCCACCTACAATTTTTCCTCTATAATAAATGATAAACTCACCCATCATAGATCTATATGTAATTTCTTCCAAATCAGATAATTTTTCTAAAATAAAATCTAAGTATTCTTTACTTGATGCCATTGTGATTTCTTCCTTTCAAATAATTTTAAATTTTAGCCTATGTATTTATTAAAAAATACCTTTATTATATTTTTATTACTTATTGTTCAGTTGTAACATCTTCAACTATTGTTTCAATTGCATTTTTAGCGAAATTCACCTTTCTTTCGCTAACCACCTCTGCTCCATCTTTTATAATAATATCAGCAACACAGAGCTGATTTTCTTTACTTGGCTTGTCACTTCCCATAAGAGTAAGCCATTTTACTTCCACATCTTTTTCATCTATCTCTTTATAATATTCCACCGAATAACTCATCTTTTCAAAAAATGCTGAATTCGAACTGGCTTCTACAAAAATCTCCCCTTCTTCATTTTGACTCACCTTAATTGTTTGAGTTACTATTTCATCTTTAGATGAGACATACTCCTCATTTGGAGAAATTGTAGATTTAAATATAACTTTTTCTCCCGTATTTTCTTCTGTTTGAGAATTATTAGAAGCACAGCCTACTAAAGAAAAACATGCAACCAAAAATATCAGAAGTAATTTTATTTTTTTCATATAATTTATCTCCTCATAAAAATTATATTTTTTATTTATATTTCAATTATACTATCCACAATATGTACCAACAAGAAATTTAACAGATAATTCTCAATATTTTATTTTCAATATCAAGTAGGGGCTAACTTGTAGCCCCTCTCACACCACGGAGCGTGCCG